>JAFVAX010000095.1 GCA_017480285.1 Paludibacteraceae bacterium
GGGTATATAAACACGAATCGATTAACACAAAACACAACGGATAACAGATTATCAGATAAATGTCCAAACAACTACAAATACGTAACTCCACAGCAGAGTTCTTGATCTTCCAAGCCGAAGACAAGGCGCAAGGCGTGAAGGTGTTATATCAGACGAGACTATTTGAGAAATACCGCGTCATACAGGACCGCCTGTTTGAGTCGGATTTTAACAAATTCACTCTGCCGGCAAAACCTTTCTACGAACGAAAAGATAATCAATAAACTATTCACTATATGAAACATTTATTTATCCCTCTGCTCGCAGCAACGATGCTTGTTGCCTGCTGCCAAACGACCGACAAGTCAAATCAAAACACCAACAGTATGAAACAAGAAATCAATGAAGTAGCAGGTCGCAAGAACTTCGGTGCACAGCATGCTCTTGTTACCACCCCGCAGCCCTGCGTGATGATTGCAACATGGGACGAAAACCGCAACCCCGACGTGATGATGGCAGCGTGGGCAGGACAGTTAGACTACAACCAAATCGTCATCAGCCTTTCTCCGCACAAGACTACCGACAACCTTCAGAAGACAGGTGCTTTCACCATCAGTTTTGCTGACGAGCGCACTGTGGCTGAATCCGACTATTTCGGCATTGTAAGCGGCAACGACGTGCCCGACAAAGTGGCTCGTGCCGGTTTCACCATCACGCCATCGCCTAATGTTAATGCGCCTATTATCAACGAGTACCCGCTGACTTTGGAGTGCCGCGTAGTAAGTTTTGAAGATGGGATGTTGATTGGCGAAGTTGTCAACCAGAGTGCCGACGAGAGTATCCTGACCGACGGCAAGGTTGACCAGAGCAAACTCCGCCCTATCGTCTTCGATGCTTCAGGCGTATGCTATCGTGCCCTCGGCGACAGCGTCGGCAAGGCATGGGGCAGCGGCAAAGTGTATATGGAGTAAAATCCGGGGCATTCGCGGTCTGGTAAAATACTTTCAACTGCCTGAGATGGAATAACACCCAATATCAACAATTATGAGAAAGATATTTCTTATAGCATCAAGTTTGCTTTTTGTGACTTTGACAAATGCACAAGTTTTGACCTATGAGATGGTTCAAAATTCTACTAATCCTAAAAAGGATTTACAAAAAGAGTATATGGAATATACAGCATCAGATGGGCACAATTATTGTGTTGGGCAGAAAATAACAATTGGGACACCAAGTTCAAATAAAACTTTTGCCTATATGACATCAGAATTGGCCATTGCTTCTGCTTTTATGGGTGGTGGTAAGGTGGATGGTATTGGTGCAACTTATGCCGGTTCGCAAATGAAAATAAAAAGTATCAAAGTTGAACGAAACAAAAATCGAGGTGTGCAAGTAGTATTCCGTTGCGATCTTGCCGGGCTTGGAGGTGTGCTTGTGCAAATTGAAAATTGTCTTTCTACAGGAGAAATTGTAAGTCAGGGAATGACCCGTGATAAGGCACTTTCGGAAGTTAAGAAAGCAAAAGAAATGTTAGAACTTGAACTTATTACTCAGCAGGAATTTGACAGTATTAAGGCGGAGTGTATTAAATTTATTAAATAATACTAAACGAATTATGTAGGACTAATTAGGTATTAGTCATCAAATGGTTCTAAAGATAACAAAAAAGTCTGACCTTGTAGTCAGACTTTTTTGTTGTATTATCAAGTATCAACTATCAAAATACATCATTCCTCCCATACCTGCTCCGGCGGGCATGGCTGGAGCGGGAGTGTCTTCTTTCTTTTCAGTGATGACACATTCGGTTGTGAGGAACATACCGGCTATTGATGCAGCGTTCTCAAGTGCTACACGGGTAACCTTTGCCGGGTCAACCACACCGGCAGCAAGCAAGTTCTCATAGATGTCTTTGCGTGCGTTGTAGCCATAGTCGCCCTTGCCCTCTCTTACTTTTTGTACGACAACGGCACCTTCTTTGCCTGCGTTGTGAACAATCTGGCGGAGAGGCTCTTCAATAGCGCGTTTGATGATTTCGATACCGGTGCGCTCGTCTTCGTTGTCGGCTGTGAGTTTGTCAAGTCGTTCGATAGCACGGATGTATGTAACACCACCACCAGGTACGATACCTTCTTCAATAGCGGCACGAGTAGCCGAAAGGGCATCGTCAACACGGTCTTTCTTCTCTTTCATCTCAACCTCTGAGGGTGCGCCAACATAGAGTACTGCCACACCGCCTGAGAGTTTGGCAAGACGCTCTTGCAGTTTCTCTTTGTCGTAGGTTGAAGTGGTGTTCTCAATCTGAGCCTTTATTTGGTTGACACGCGCTTTGATAGCCTCGCTTGAGCCTGCACCGTTAACGATAGTTGTATTGTCTTTATTGACAGTTATTTTCTCTGCAGTGCCAAGCATATCGAGTGTTGCACTTTCAAGTTTGATGCCACGCTCTTCTGAGATAACTTGTCCGCCTGTGAGGATAGCGATGTCTTCGAGCATCTCTTTACGACGGTCGCCGAAGCCCGGAGCCTTGACTGCACAGATCTTGAGTTGTGCACGCAGACGGTTTACAACGAGAGTGGTAAGTGCTTCAGAGTCAACATCTTCGGCGATGATGAGCAGTGGACGACCTGATTGTACTGCGGGTTCAAGTATTGGAAGAAGTTCTTTGAGGTTGCTTATTTTCTTGTCGTATATGAGTACATACGGGCGTTCCATCTCACATTCCATTGTCTCGGTGTTGGTAACGAAATATGGTGAGATATATCCGCGATCGAACTGCATACCTTCAACAACATCGATGGTAGTGTCAGTACCTTTGGCTTCTTCGATGGTGATAACACCGTCTTTTGACACTTTGCGCATGGCATCTGCAATGAGTTTGCCGATTGTTGCATCGTTGTTGGCACTGATGGTAGCCACTTGTTCAATCTTGTTGTAGTCGTCGCCTACTTGTTCGGATTGTGTCTTGATGCTCTCAACAACTGTTTGAACAGCTTTGTCAATACCGCGTTTGAGGTCCATAGGGTTAGCACCTGCTGTTACATTCTTCAGTCCGACACATATGATGGCTTGTGCAAGAACGGTCGCAGTGGTTGTGCCGTCACCTGCTTGGTCGCCTGTCTTGGATGCTACTTCTTTGACGAGTTGTGCACCGAGGTTCTCTGCTGCATCCGGCAGTTCAATCTCTTTGGCTACGGTTACACCGTCTTTGGTTATTTGAGGAGCACCATATTTTTTGTCAATAACTACATTGCGTCCTTTAGGACCGAGTGTTACTTTGACTGCATCTGCGAGTTGGTCAACACCGCGTTTGAGACTGTCGCGGGCTTCGATATTGAATGAAATTTCTTTTGCCATAGTAATAATGAGTTATAAATGTTAAGTTGTTATTAGTAAGTTGTTAGCCGATTGTTGCGAGAACATCGTTTTGACGCATAATGATAAGTTTCTCACCGTCAATTTCGATTTCTGTTCCGGCATATTTGCCATAGAGCACTTGGTCGCCTTGTTTAAGCACCATTTGCTCGTCTTTTGTGCCGTTGCCGACAGCGAGCACTTCGCCACGGAGCGGTTTTTCTTTAGCGGTATCGGGAATGATTATTCCGCCTACTGTTTTTTCTTCTGCGGCTACCGGTCTTACAAGAACACGGTCTGCCAATGGTTTGATTTGTGTCATTGTTTTAGATATTTTTAGATATTTTAGATTTCTTAGAAATTTTAGATTCTTTAGAAATTTTAGAAATCATAGATTTCTTTATTTCTTTTGAAAACTTTCGCTTTTTTGTATGCAAAAATGTTGCCAAAAGCAGTTTTATGTATTATTTGTCAGTTTCTACTGACATTTTGGCAGAAGTGCAGGAAAGTAGTATCAAGAACTACTATTATTGTTGATGTTTATTGATTTGTTTTTTAATGGTTCTGACAATGTTTTTCGGAAGGACTGTTTGTATCATACCATCAATCATAGGTCCCATCATGTAGAAGGCAAAGTCCTTCGTTACATCGTTTCGCCAACTTACATCAAACTCCATAGCATCCTTGTTTTTGAATCGTGGATTTTTCTCAAAAAGCACAAGCGGGGCAACTGCGTTGATGACACCTGCATATTTAGATATCTGCTCTATTGGAGTGTTCTTTTCGATATTGATTTTCAGGTTGTTATATACCATAAGGAATGAACCTGACGATGTTAGTTTGTCGCCTTTGGTTGTCATCTTGAGTTGGTGAATATCACATCCTACTTTGACTCCAAACAGCGGGTTCATAAACTCGTCAAGGTCTGCACCGTGAGCGTTCGTGCCATTCAATGACAGAGAGAAATGCTTGTTTTTGTCGAGCGTCATAGAGAAGACGGCTTGAAGCATTGCTTCCATGCCAAAACCGGCATTGACAGAGGCTGTGATAGTCTTTTTAGCCTCGTTGGTTATGTTTGAGACAGTGGCTTTAAGATTGTTGATAGGCAGTTGTCCAACAGTTTTTCCGGTCATAGTAAGTTCCACTTGCAACTTCGGCATAGAGGCTATTAGTCGTCCTATTTTCAGAGGTAAGGGCATATTCATAAGTGCATCTTGTGGCATAGGGAACGGCTCTTTGGGGTCGTATTGCAAGTCGCGATAGATATGTGCTGAATTGCCGGTTACATATACGGTGTCGATATTTACTGCATTTGCCTGAGCCATACGAAAGATATTGACAGGTGATGTCTTGACCGTCTTAATGTCGAATTGTGCCCATGTGGTCGGTATCTTGCCCAATTTGTCGGCGAGTTGGTTTTTAGCAGTAGTATGTCCGCCTTTGATGTCGCTCATTATGATAGCACCACCGTCAGTTGTTTCCACAAGTCCTGTCGTAAGGCTGAATAGTCCGTCGGGCGAGGTAAAGAGCAGTTTGTCAAGGCTAATGGCATATACAGAGTCGTTGTAACTGAAAGTTGTGTCTCTGAGGTTGAACCTTAAGTCGTTGAGTGTGAGGTTGATATTTTCTGCAAGATATGGATTGTTTTTAATAACAAGGTCGGTATTTGCGTTTTTCAGTTGCAGTTCTCCTACTGAAATCTCATTTACGAGTCCTTGCGGAATTGCAGGTAAGGATATATTTTGACTGTCAGTCATTTGCAGGCCGTTTTGCAGTTGAGCAACGGCTTGAATATCAGCACTGTCAAGACAGACAGAACCTATATGTATGTTTTTTTGTTTCTTTTTGTAGTTGATACCATGTACCGACAATTCGCCCAAGCGTATATTAACAATGTTGGTGTCGCCTGTTATGCTGTCAGGTATTTGTTGAGAGTAATTGATGCCTTTTAGAGTTATGCTGCGCAGTAGTAAGTTAGCATTGATATCTTCCACAGTAACAGGTGTTTTGCTGATTTCTTTTCGTATGGTTTTTTCAAGCATGGTGTTGCCATAGAGAATAACGATTATTCCGGCAATAAGCACTAAACCTAACAATGAAGCGAGGATACCAAGGGCAATTTTAACAGGCTTTTTCATAGTAATATATTTTTAAGGTTGAGCTAATTGCTCAATAATTGTTTTATTGAAACTGCTACGTTCAGAGTCGCACAGCCAGCCCCATTTCGTAAAGTATTTAGCCATTTCATGGACATGTATAAGCGTGAGTTTCAGGCTTTTATATGATGCTCTGTCGTGGCGGTGGGTGATGCTTACTTCGGGGAAAAACAGGGTTTTGAAATGTCGGTGAAGCCGTCGTGTGAGGTCAATGTCTTCGGGGTAGAGAAAAAATCGCTCATCAAAAAGACCTACTTCTTGCAGAGCACTTGTGCGGAGAAACATAAAGCACCCGGGCAAGTATGGCACATTGAGTGTGGTGTTATAATCAAACTCGTGCAATTCGTAGCGTGCATTGCGTTTTTTTGTCAGTAAAGAAGGCATAAACCGGCGGGCGAACATGTCGTAAGGTGTTGGCAATAAACGACATGTGCGTTGCAGTGTGCCGTTGGTATAGTAAATCTTTGGTTGCAAAAGAGCAACATCGGCATTAGCTTGCATAAAGTTGATTATAGTAGGGAAGATATCTGCATCAAAGTCTGTGTCGGCATTGAGGACAAGGTGATAGGGTATGCCTTCTTTTATTGTTTCCCTAATGGCAATGTTATGTGCTTTGCCGTAGCCGAGATTTTGATTTTGTGGAAGATATGTTATGCGGTTGTCAGCCGTTGCAATAGAGGAAAAGTTGGGCTTTGAGTTTGTCCTCGCCATATATGGCGAGGGTGGGACGGGCGAATTATCAACGAGGAAAAGCCGATTGAGCAACGGTGAAGCAACAAGGTTATCTACCGCTCTTTGTAGTTCGTCAAATGGCGTGTTATAAAGAACGATAGAAGCATTAAAGCGTACCGTTGTGGCATTGATGTTTTCATTGTGCACGCTGGTTTCTGCCGTAGGAGCGGTATGTGTCGGGTTCGATGTCAATGTCAGGCTCGATTAGAGTTTGTGCTTTTGGCAGGTGGAAAGCAATATACTTGATAGTCATGCCACGCTCCAACCATTGTTTCTCGTAATGCGTTTTGAGTTTGCGTACCTCGTCTTGAAAATCAGAGTGGTAGAGGTCGTCAGTTTGGAAAAGTACAGGCAGGTTGTTTTCTTTTACAAGCGCACTTGTGTAGGTATAAAGAAATGGGCTGTCGGTTTTTAGGTGAATAGTACCACCGTCTTTGAGAAACTGTTGGTAGCGTGTGAGGAAATACGATGAGGTAAGGCGTTTAGTGGCTTTCTTCATTTGCGGGTCGGGGAAGGTAATCCATATCTCATCTACTTCATCGGTGGCGAAAAACTCGGGCAAGAGTTCTATTTGTGTGCGAAGGAACTGTGCATTGGAAAGGTTTGCCTCGAGAGCCTGTTTTGCTCCTGCCCACATACGCGCACCTTTGATGTCGATACCGATGAAATGCTTTTCGGGAAACATCTCAGCCAAGCCGACGGTATATTCGCCTCGTCCACATCCGAGTTCAAGCACGAGTGGTTTTAGGTCAGGCGACCAGTTGCCTTTCCGCCGGGCTATCACACTTATGGCTTCGGCATCGCGTATGCCACATTGGAAGACATTGGGGAATGTCTCCATTTCTGCGAATTTGCGGAGTTTGTTTTTGCTCATTGTTGTTTTTCTTCGGGCTTATGCCCGAAGCAGTTGACGAAGGTTAAACGCTCATTCCTCATTTCTCATTTCTCATTTCTCATTTCTCATTCCTCATTACTATAACGCCGACATCCTGAATGCCTTGCAGGAGGGAGTCGCGCATACCTTGTTGTATCTTGATGGTTATAAGGCTGTCCGGTGGAAATTGGTAATCAGTCATATAAAGGACGGGCATTTCTTTAGTGTCGCCAACGCCGTTGCCGAGCCATAGTCCGAACTCGTCGGCAAGGTAGAACTCTATGGTATCGGCTTTTCCGTTGAGTTCAGTAAAAAGCCACAGGTTCTGGTAGCGATATCGGTTGGTATGCCGTATGCTGAGTATGATGTCGTAGTGGTTTGTGGTATCGGGAGTGGGGATGTCAAACCAGAGAATATTGTCCATGTTCCACTCTTGATGACGGATCATTTGGTAACTGCTGTATACAGGTTTCTTTTGACAGGCAGTCAGAAACAGCAAGGCGATAATGAGTATGCTTAAAAATTTTTTCATCTGTAGAAATAATGGCTTATGATTGGTTCTTGCGGTTCTTGTTATCACGATGCTCTCTGCGTTTGGCATTGTTTTTCTTTTTGTCGAAGCGTGTGAGTTCGTCTTGTCCGACAACATTTTCGTAGTCGAACTCTGCCACTTCGTCGGCGCTTGTGAGTTTGCCTCCGAGTGTTGCAGGTTTCTTGCCGTTTCGGTTCAGTTCTACAATCTCGTTGGCTTGTTCAGAGGTCAGTGTTTGCAGGTTAGCCGCCTGATGGGGTGCAGATGAATAGGTTATTTCGTTTTTTAGCGGGTTGGTACTGAAGTGGTAGTAGGTACCTTCCATTGTCTCAAGCGGTATGTTTCTATCGGGCATTTTCGCCATTGCCTCTTCATATACAGGCACTTCAAAGTTGAGGCAACATTTGAGTTTTGCACATTGTCCGGCAAGTTTCTGCGGGTTGGGCGAGAGGTTTTGCAGCCGTGCCGCCCCCGTACCGACGGAGTTGAACTGACTTTTCCAAGCGGCGCAACATAGTTCTCTGCCACAAGGACCGGTGCCGCCAATGCGTCCTGCTTCTTGTCGTGCTCCTATTTGCTTCATCTCTATGCGCACATGGAAAGTCTCGGCAAGCACTTTGATAAGTTGTCGGAAATCGACGCGGTCGTCGGCTATGTAGTAGAATATGGCTTTCGTGCCGTCGCCTTGATACTCCACATCGCCGATTTTCATTTTCAGATCAAGCGATTTGGCTATCTGTCGAGACTGAATCATTGTCTGCTGTTCTTTTTGGTGGGCTTCTTCGGCTTTCTGCAAGTCGGCAGGTGTTGCAATACGATAGATGTCGCGAATGATATAACGCGTTAGGTCGAGATGGTTTTTTTGTATTTGTTTCTCAACGAGTCTGCCCGTTAGTGTTACTTCGCCTATGTCGTGTCCGGGTGAGGCTTCGACTGCCACTAAAACGCCTTTTTCGAGTGGCAGGTGCAGGGTGTTGTGGAAATAGGCTTTGCGTGTGTTTTTGAACTGCACTTCCACAAGGTCGGTTTCACTCAGTTGCTCCGGTAGGTCGGCATTAAAGTCGGTAACGCTGAGTTTGAGATGTGAGTTGCGACGGCAACTACGCATACAGAAATTGTCGAAACCATTATTGAGAGTATGTCGCATTTGTTCCATATCAGATGTCTTTAGTTATTTTTAAGGTCATATCGAAAAGCACTATTCTGGCATTGCCGTTTTGCTCGATGTGTTGTTGGGCAAGGCTCAGAATGTTCATAAGTTTGAGTATATTGCTTGTTTTGAAATAAGGTTGTAGTATATTGAGTTTTTCTTTTTCGCGGTTGGTTTGGTAGTTTATCTCGGGTTCGGCAAAAGAGGCGATGTAGTTTTCTCGCAGTTGATTTTGAATGTATTGCAGCAGTTCTTTGAGTGTTTCTCTGCCTTCTTTTGCCCAGTCGTCGGCCCATTTGCGCAGGTTGTTGATTGACTCGAACGGCTCTTTACCTCTTTTCAATTTCAGTGCGTTAGCAAACAAGTCATAGAATGCAGTGAGGAAAGCAGGCTCGTTGGTATCCTGTTCATTACGGGCGATGCGTACTGCTTCGCAGATACTGCCGTGTGCAAGGTGTGCATATTCAAACGACTGTTCTACGCTAAGATACGGCATTGCGTTCCTCAGGTAGGTTGCAATATTGTCTTCCTGAAGTGTCGGAACGCTTATCTGCTGTACTCTTGACAAGATTGTAGGTAAAATGGTATCCTGTTTTTCGGAAACGAAGAGCAGGTGCGTTTTTACGGGTGGTTCCTCAATAAGTTTAAGCAGTTTGTTCTGGCATTGCACATTCATCTTTTCCGGTAGCCACAGAATGAGAGTCTTATATCCGTCGTAGAAGGGTTTGAGGCTCAGTTTGCGCAATATCTCATCACTCTCGGCTTCGTAGATGAGTGTCTGTTTTTGTGTCGCACCTATCTGCTCGTTCCAATCGGTTTGTGAGAAATAGCCTTTTTCTAAGATTATCTTTTTGAAGTCGCCCAAGTAGTCATCGCAAACCCACACATGTGAGGATGACGATTCTTTTTTATATATGGGAAAAGCGAAATGCAGGTCGGGGTGTTCAAGTCTTTGCATCTGCAGGCACTGAGCGCATTGTCCGCAGGAGTCTGTTTCGCTTGGGTTTTCGCATGCAAGATACTGTGCAAAGGCAAGGGCAAGTTTTAGTTTTCCGACACCGCCTATGCCGGTAAACATTTGTGCGTGAGCCACTCTGCCAGTGTGTGCCTGAGTGAGCAGTTGTTGTTTGACACGCTCTTGTCCTATGATGTCGCGAAATAACATTTGTTTATTGTATTAGCCGTTGAAGGCAGTGTTGAAGTGATTGTTGCCATTGCGGAATGACGATACCGAAGGTGTCTTTTATCTTCTGTTTGTCGAGCACACTGAAATGCGGTCGTGGTGTGGGGGTGGGGTATTCACAGGTGTGAATATGTGTAACTTTGCAAGTGTTGATATTCGCTTGTCGCAAGATTTCCGATGTGAAGTCGTACCACGAGCACACGCCTTCGTTGGAGAAATGATAAATTCCGCTGTGCCACTGCTTGGCATTGATAACGGTATAGATGGCTTTGGCAAGGTCGCGGGCATAGGTTGGTGTGCCTATCTGGTCGAAGATGACCCGCAGTTCTGTGCGCTCTTTTCCCAAGCGTAGCATTGTCTTGACGAAGTTGTTGCCGAAGGGCGAATAGAGCCATGCTGTGCGGATGATGACGGCATCAGGGCAGACTTGCAAAAGCCGCTTCTCACCTTCAAGTTTGGTGCGTCCGTAGGCTGTTTGCGGGCAGGTAGGGTCGGTTTCTTTGTAAGGCAGATAGTGCTTACCGTCAAAGACATAGTCGGTTGATATATGTATCAACTTCGCCCCTGTGAGACTTGCCGCCTTGCCTAAGTTTTCAACGGCAGTAGCATTGAGCAGAAGGGCTGTCGGCTCGTCTTGCTCGGCTTTGTCAACATTTGTATATGCGGCGCAATTGACCACTGCTTCCACTTTCTCTTTTTGTATAAGAGTGAGAATGGCGTTGAAATCTGTTATGTCAAGTTCAGCCACATCGGTAAAGATATACCGGTGTTCTGTATGTTGTTCGCTTAAAAGGCGCATTTCGGTGCCTAACTGTCCATTGCAACCTGTAATTAGAATAGTCATTGTTTATAAATATCAAATATCAACTATTTAGAATGGGTCGTTTTTCAAAAACTCTTTCAGAGTGGGGTGGTGTGTATCTTTTTCGGAGAGGATACGCTTGTCGGGCGTTATCTGCCAGTCGATATTGAGGTCCGCGTCGCTCAATAGTATTCCGCCATCGGCTTCGGGGTGATAGAGATTGTCGCACTTATACATAAAAGTGGCTGTTTCTGACAGCACTGAAAAGCCGTGTGCAAACCCTTGCGGAATAAAGAACTGTCGGTGCGAGCCGGCGGTAAGTATCACTCCGTGCCATTTACCAAATGTGGGACTGTCTTTGCGCAAATCAACTGCCACATCATATACCACTCCTTCGATACATTGTACAAGTTTGGCTTGTGCGAAGGGTGGTAACTGGAAGTGCAAACCGCGCACCACACCATAGGTGGATTTGGAAATGTTGTCTTGTATAAATGTTGTGTTTATACCTGCTTTTTTATAGCGCTGTTCGTTGTAGGTCTCAAGAAAGAAACCGCGCGAGTCGCTGAACACTTGTGGCTCAATAACGAGCAAACCTTTTATTTCTGTTGTTTTAACTTGCATATTTTAGTATTTTTGCACAAATTTAATTATTTTTGTCGGAATTTGCAAATCTTGTTATAAATTGCCATACATTTCATCAACTGTATAGTTTAGAAACTCGTTGATTGGTTTGGCAGTTTGGCAAAGGTCGATAACATGACTGACAAAATTTTTGTTTGCCACCTGTTTTTCGGTTATCGGACAACTGATGGTATAGTTTTTATGCTTGAGCCAGTCGGAATGTAGCCAGTCTTGCGGATAGCCGTTAGGCACGCGTTTGAGCATCCATTCGGTGTCGAAATCTTTGAATAGTTTATGAAAAGCGGGTTCGGCGAAAATGTCTTCCACCTCTTCATAGTTGTCATACACACTTTGTCGGAGTGCTTTCAAGAGATTTGGTTCCGGACCCCAGATACCGGCAGCAAACATACAAGCGTTAGGTTGGAAATGGACATAATAGCCGCCATACGGACTTTTCTTGCCACCGTTTTTGGCTATCCAGCAACCTACCCAATGTTTGTACGGGCGCTTGTCGGGCGAGAAACGGATGTCGCGATAGATACGCCAGATGCAGTCTTTGGGTGTGAGAGCGGTGGCGTATGGCTCAAGGGTGGATATCTGTTCGAGCCACTGATTGACAAAGAGTTCTATTTCTTGCATCATCTGTTCGTAGCGGGGTTTGTTTTGGTGAAACCACTCGCGGTTGTTGTTCTCGCTGAGTTCTTGAAGGAAGGGAAATATAAGTTCAGTGTTCATGTTGGTTTTTATTTCGGCTTCGGGCTTATGCCCGAAGCAGTTGACGAAAATTGTTAATTGATTTGAATTTCAGGTACATCTTCTGCACTTTGCCGTTTAGTGTTTTCTTCTTTGGCTTTGAGGGCATTCTGCTCTCTTGAGACAGCCATCATTATTCCGTAGTAGCAACAAGTGATGAGTGCGCTTGTGCCACCATGTGAAATGAGTGGTAGCGGCTGTCCCGTTACCGGACCTAATGAGACGGAGACCGCCATTGACACAAAAGCCTGCAGAGTAAGCATAATAGCAAGTCCCATAACTATATACATGGCAGAGAAATCGTCGTATCGGTTGCTTGTTGTGCAGGCTCTGTAAAGGGTCCACATATATGCAGCGACAAGAACAAACACTCCTACAAACCCCCATTCTTCCACAATGATAGCGAAGATAAAGTCGGCGTATGCATACGGCAGGCGTTTCTTCTGTTTTGAACCTCCCGGTGTTGCGCCTAAAATGGACAGTTTGCCTCGTGCCACAGCAATTTTTGCCATAGTAGCTTGAGTGTCTTCTTGTTGTTTCTGCACGGTTGTACTTGACGCTGTTTGTGCGCTATCATTACTTGTGAAGCGGTGAATACGATTAACCCAAGTGACAGCACGAGGAAAGAGAGGTACAGGTTTGTGTCGTCGTACAAATCCATAGTCTGCGATAAGGAATGCCGTTATGGCTATTGTTACTACTACAATTAACATCCCGAAAAGCCATTTGCGAGGTATGTTTGCAAGAAAAAGCATTGCGGTATAAAGTGCGAAAATAAGAATGACGGTGCTGAGGTTAGTAGGCAAAATCATAGCGCAGAACACACCTACAATGGCTGTTGTTATCCAAAAATAGCGTTTTTGGTCTTGCTCGCTGTGAATACGCGAGAGCAGGTCGCCACAAACGATGACGATACATAGTTTGGTCAGTTCCGATGGCTGAAAAGTGATGCCTGCGATACTTATCCAACGCATAGCACCGTTGATACGAACACCTTTTCCTGCAAGAAGCAGAAGTTGGAAAGCAAACGACATTGCAAGTCCGAGGTAACCAATCGGGCGAATCCAATTGGACGGGAAATACTGTATAAACCAAGCCAAACCCAAACCGAGACAAAGGAAAAATATATGTTTCAATAGCGGAGACATAACGCTTCCCTGAGTTATGATAAGGCTGCGGCTTGCAGAAAAGAAAAATACTGCCGACATAACAGCAAGCCCAACTAGTATGCGCCAAAAGACTCGATCGTTGTACTGACTGCCTAATTTTATATTCGTAAGCGGAGAAGACATTGATATTTAATATTTAATATTTAATAATTAATATTTGATATTATGCTTTTAATTTCTTCACTTCGTTCATAAACTGTTCGCCACGGTCTTCATAACTTTTGAAAAGGTCAAAACTTGCGCAACAGGGCGAAAGCAGAACGGTATCACCATCATGGGCTGCTTCAAATGCCTGACGGACTGCATCTTGAAGATTGTCGGTATCGACTATATGTTTGTCGGTTCTATTGGCAAACAGATGTCCGAAATGCTCGTTCAGTTTCTCATTGTGCAGGCCCATAAAAATGAGTGTATGGCATTTCTTAAGCACGAGTTGGTCAATTTGCGTATAGTCGTTGCCTTTGTCTTTGCCACCAAGTATGAGTACCACGGGCGTTGTCATTGCATCAAGCGCATAAAAGCAACTATCCACATTGGTGGCTTTTGAGTCGTTGATAAAGCGGACGGAGTTTATTGTATCAACATATTGCAAACGATGTTCCACACCTTTGAACTCTTTTAATGTTCGAGCTATAACTTCGTCGGCAATGCCAATGGAGCGTGCTGCGAGAGTAGCGGCCGTTGCGTTCAGGCGGTTATGCTTGCCCTGAATACCTATTTCTTCGTCTTCAACAGGAAGCGGAGTATTGATATTATATGGCACAAGCGTTGCTCCTAAATCTTGTTGTGATAATTCTTTTTGAATAACGGGGTCGTCTTGCCAAAAGATAAACTTGTCGTGTTTTGTTTGGTTTTGCGTTATGCGAAACTTGGCATTTATATAGTTTTGAAACTTAAAGTCGTAGCGGTCAAGATGGTCGGGTGTGATGTTGGTAAGTATGGCTACATCGGCTTTGAAGCGGTACATCCCGTCAAGTTGAAACGACGATAGTTCTATGACATAATAGTCGTGTTTCCCATTTGCCACCTGCAGTGCGAGCGACTGTCCGATGTTGCCTGCAAGACCTACATTCAGACCTGCATTACGAAGTATCCGGTAGAGTAGGGTAGTGGTGGTAGTTTTGCCGTTAGAGCCTGTTATACAAAGCATCTTGGCATTGGTGTAGCGACCGGCAAACTCTATCTCTGAAATAATTTTGCTCTTATCAGCCAAGATTGGCTGATTCAAAATAGGTGCGTTGTCGGGTATGCCGGGGCTTTTGATTATCTCATCAGCATTGAGAATAAGATTTTCGGTATGTTGCCCCTGCTCGTAGGGTATGTTGTTGTCGTCAAGCATTTTGAGGTATTGTGGTTTTATCTCGCCAGAGTCGCTTACAAAGACTTCAAAACCTTGTTTCTTGGCGAGTATGGCAGCACCGCAACCGCTCTCGCCTGCTCCAAGTATGACTATTCGTTTCATTGCTATTCTTCTCTTAAGAATTGAGGTAGTTGTTTGTAGTTTATTAGTTGAATATCCGCAGATGTGTTTTCAAAGTCTCCTGTATAGACAATGGCCCTGCGCTTAACGGGTGTGTTAATCCATGAGGGCAATTGTTTGATATGTTTCTCAAACTGAGTGGTATATGTCATAGCGGACTTTATTTCGAGTGCTACGATGCCCCCTTTCTCTTTTATCATTACATCCACTTCGTTCTGGTTGGAGTCTCGGTAGAAAAACACATTGCCCGACTTTCCTTTGTTGTACTGACTTTTCAAGCACTCAAGCATTACCATATTCTCAAACAATGCTCCGTGCATCTTGTCACGCTCAAGTTGTTTTGGGGTTTCAATATCAAGCAGATAGGCCGCCACTCCAACATCGTTGAAATAAAGTTTGGGTGTCTTGACAAGGCGTTTTGATATGTTCTCGAAATATGGTGGTATAAGCGTTATCAAATACGATGCTTGCAGTATTGAGAGCCATTGGTTAATAGTATTAGTGCTGACTCCGACCTCGTTTCCTACCTCTGACGAATTAAACAGGCAACTGACCCGTGCAGCACATAGTTTGATAAATTTTAAGAACTGCATTTGATCCTTAACTTTCAGCAAATCTCTTACGTCCTTCTCCAAATATGTTTTGACATACGAAGGATAAAATAGTCGTGCGATGTTTTTCTTTGCTAAGATGGCAGGATAGAACCCATTGAACATTACCTCATCTGCTGTTAGCGGGTCTATAATGCTCCGTGTTTCTTCAATAGACATAGGTAGCAGTTCGAATACTGCGGCACGCCCTGCTAATGACTCCGAAACGCTATGCATAAGTTCGAAATTGCTACTGCCCGTCAGCAGGAATTTGCGGTCGGGGCTATTATCTACAATGCCTTGTATGTATTCAAGCAAAGTCGGAGCCATCTGAACTTCGTCAATAAACATTCCGTCAGTTGTCTGATTGAGAAAACCGACAGGGTCGTTCAGCGCAAATTCTCGAATGTGCAGGTCCTTCATACTGAATTGCTTGTAGTCTGGGAACAAGTGTTTCAGCAGTGTTGATTTTCCTGATTGACGCGGACCGGTCAAAGTAACAACCGAGAAATACTGTGCCGCCTCAAGTATATCATTGCTTAATGTCCTATTTATAAAATTGCTATCCATTATGGCATTTTTTGGTGAAAATCTATGCAATTTTGAAGTTGCACTGCAAAATTACATAAAAATTCCTGAAAATCCAAATCTTTTTGCTGTTTTAGTATAAAATGAATAATTATCTGATTTTGAGTGTTAAAATAGCAAAAGCCGCCAAAATGATTGTTATGATGACAAAGCGGATAGTGATTTTATTTTCGTGGTGCAGTTCGGTTGAGCCTTTGAACTTGACTGTGCTTCCCGGATCAAGGCGTTCAACCTGCTCAAGCGAGGTTCGGAAATGGTCGTGAAGTGGTGTGCGTTTCCAGAGTCGTTGGTGCACGCCTTTTTTCTTGCCTGCCTTATAAAAGAAGCGTTGTCCTATAACGCTGACGCTTTCCATAAGCCATACACCACAAATGATAGGTATAAGTATCTCTTTATGTATAATACATGCACTTACCGCTACAAGTCCGCCAATTGTGAGGCTACCTGTATCACCCATAAAAATCTGTGCCGGGTAGGAGTTATACCACAGAAAACCAATAAGA
This sequence comes from Paludibacteraceae bacterium, assembly GCA_017480285.1. Classification (GTDB taxonomy): domain Bacteria; phylum Bacteroidota; class Bacteroidia; order Bacteroidales; family Paludibacteraceae; genus Colicola. The sequence goes on from JAFVAX010000095.1 coordinate 16,467, forward strand.
GCACCTATAAAAGTAGCAAGGAAAACTACTAATTCCTCGCTGTGTGGGATGTACATAACATCAAAATAATCAGCCCATACATAACTGCCACTCACATACGCTAATATAAGCAAAGCGATGCCGATAATGGCAGAGTTACCTGCAGCCATACCGTCCATGCCATCGTTGAGGTTAGCACCGTTACTGACTGCTGCTACTACAAATACTACCATCAAAACAAAAAGCACCCATCCTGCCCAATACTTATATGGTGCGCCTAAGAATGAAAACAAGTCTGCATAGTTGGCATTATGGTTTTTGAAGAAAGGTATTGTTGTGCGTGTTGATTTCACTTCCGGAGACTTATACACTACTTCTTTGTTGTTTTCTACGCGTACTTCAACTGTTTCGTTCATAACTGCCTGTGGGGCAAAACGAAGTGTAAGACCAACGAGCAGACCGAGAAATACTTGTCCGAAAATCTTGTACCACCCACTGAGTCCGTCTTTGTTGTGTCGGAAAGTCTTTATATAGTCGTCAAGAAAACCGAGCAAGCCAAGTATTAAGGTTGTTGCTATCATGAGCAATATATAGATATTGTTCAGTTTGCCAAAGAGCAAACAAGGTATGAGCATTGCTACTATAATAACTACGCCACCCATTGTTGGGACACCTACTTTTTTAGTGTTGAAAGGGTCGGTTTTTTCGTCTCGTTGCGTCTCACTTATGTTATGACGCCTTAGATAGGCAATGAAATGCTTGCCAAACCACATTGAAGTAAGTAGTGCAACGACACCTGCGAGAATAGCACGAAAACTGATGTATTGCCATAGACCGCTTCCGGCAAAATGACCATAGGTCTGCTCTAAATAAGTAAAAAGATGATATAACATTGATTTTTTTGTTTATTTTTGTTTTCTATTGCAAATATACAAAAAAAATCTCATTTTAATCAAATAAAGTCTCAATTATAACAAAAAATCTCATTTATTATAAAAAAACTCATTTCCTCATCCTAAACGCATGCTTAACCTCATCCTGAACTTGTTTCAGGATCTTTAGATTCCGTGTCAGGCACGGAATGAGGCGATATGCACGGAATGAGGCGAAATGCACGGAATGAGAATAAAAAAAGTGTGCCGAGTGGGCACACTTTTTTATGAATAATAGTTTTATTCTAATTGAATAGAATAAGATATTCAGTTGAATAGTTATTCAGTAAAATAGCTATCCGGTAGAATAGTTATCCTGTTTGTTTAGAATAGAATTATTCTTCGGGTTGTTCGGGTTCTGCGGGAGCGCATACACTCCAACGATAAAGTTCTGCATCGGTGTAGTCAACAACAACTTCTGCTTCTTCACCAAGAGTGTTGTTAGCGCATCCGCCCCATTCTCCTGTTTCTGCGTTGTAACTTTGGATTTCAACATCCCAGCCACCTACACCGCGAACTTTGAACTCAGCACCCGGAGTGGTGGTGAATGTAGCGGTATATTCTTGGTCGCCAACTTTTGTGCAGAGAATGGTACCATTACCCCAACCGTTCATTGAACCTGCAACTTCGAGGTCAACTTCTGCGCCTTCGCACCAAGCCGGAGTCTTGAAAGTAACTTTATACTCTTGAGGAGTAGCGCACTCTGACATCTGGAAGTGGTCAACTGTGATATAAAGTTTACCTGTTGTTCCATTTACTTGGATATTGCCATCACCGCTTTGGCTGTGGTCAACAGTTGAGTAGTCATCAACAAAAGCCCAATCAACGGCTTGTCCTTCCCAAGAGCCATCGTTGGTGTAGATTAAGCAAATCTTACCAGCGAGGTAGATTTCTTCGCCCCATGCTGCTGTTCCAACTTTGAAAGTAGCACTATACCAAACCTTTGAGTCGCCTACTTTAGCAAATTTAATGCAGTTATCTTTGTCGGTAGGACCGGCTTCGCCAAGATATTGGTCAGCACCTGTCCAAGCAGTACCGTCAAGAGTTCCTTTGAATGCGATTCCGTTGCACTCTACGCCTTCGGGAACTTGGATAACCATTGTAACATATCCCTCAGCAGGATCTGCAACTTCGGGAGTCTCCTCACCGGGCTGTGGGTCAGGATCGGGAGTTTTAGTTGTGTCAACGGGAACCGGGATGGGTTCGTCTTTTTCTTTTTTCTTACAAGAGGTGTTGAACGCCATTGTAAGACCTGCTACTAACATAGCAGCGAGCATCAATTTGTTTGCTTTCATTTTGTTAAAAAATTTAAGTTAATAAATAAAGGTTAATTGTTTTTTTCTATCTTCTTTTTTAGTAGTAGCCAAGATTGGCTACTACATTTACAAATTTTTTTGATTGGAAATTTCTGCATTTTCCAATTTTTAGTATCCTTCGTTCTGTTTCAAACCACCGGCAACGATGTCTGACTCAGGAATAGGATATACATTGAATTTCTTGCTGAGCGAAACGAGTCCTTGTTCGCTTGAATTAGCACCACGACCTTCCCAGTGATAGTCGGCAGTTTCGCCGGCAAACTTGCCAAAGCGAACCAAGTCAATACGGCGACGACCTTCAGCGTAGAACTCACGGCTCCATTCGTCCAAAAGGAACTGTTCGTCAACGGTGAAGTCTGCGGTGTTGTTTGCGCGGTTGCGAAGTGCTTGAACAGCGGTCTTTGCAGCACCTGCGTCACCTTGACGGAACATTGCTTCAGCGTATGTCAAATAGGCTTCCGCAACACGCATAAACGGTACATCTGTATCGGGGAATTGAGGACCGTGAGGCTCTACTGTGATTTCTTCACCAAGTGGGTTTTCAATATAACGACCTGTCCATTTGAGCATTGACCAGCTTTGATAGAAGTCTCCCATGTTACCGCGAGGTTTGATGGAATCAATAGAATGAATAGATGTATCAGGATGAACTACTGGTAGTCCGGTATTGAGGGCAGAGCAAAGAATAGCGCGGTCGTCGCCCAATTCTTTAGGCATTTCAAACTCGTTTTTAAGAATACTTGCTGTTTGGTCTAAATCAACAAATTTTGCAATAAACTCAGGTGAGCAACGATAGCCGGCCCAACCTTCTGAAGTAGCGGGATTGACATACACATTCTTGTCGCGGCAAGCGGCTACGAGGAAGCAAGAACTTCCCCAGCATTGAGCCTGAATACCGTCTTGATAGATATTCAAGAGACCTTCGCCGTCAGCACCACCGGCAACTTTGTAGTTGTCGCCCATAAAGAGTTCCTGATATGCGCTATAAACGCCACCTTTGCTTGCAGTATGCAGTTTGTGAGGTCCGTCCATCACTTCTTTTGCATATTTAGCAGCGAGGTCCCAATGAGCGGTGCCGGTATAAACTTCAGCGTTCAAGTACAAACGAGCGAGAAGCATCTTTGCTGCATAACGGTCAACACGGAAGTCAGAGAGTCGTGTCTCCGGCAAGAGTGTCTCAAGAGTCTGCAACTCGCCTTCAAGCCAAGTGTAGAGTTGCTCGCGTGTGTATTGCGGTTTCTTGTCGGCATTAACTTTGTCAGCAAAAGGTACATTGCCGAACATGTCGAGCAGATAGTAGTAGTTGAAAGCGCGCAGGAAGCGTACCTCTGCTATCTGGTTGGCTCCATCGCCATCTGCTTTGGCATTCTCAAGGAAGTGGTTGCAAAGCGAGATGTTGAAATAGAAACGATAGTACAAACCTTGTACAAGTTGGTTCAGCGAGTTCCAAGTGATAGTACGGATCTCAGGCAGACCCGGGTCGTTCCAAGGTACCCAGCACTCGTCAGTCGGAAATTCCTGTAGTTCCCAAATCATACGCACGAAAGCGGAAGTACCTTCGTCGATGTCGTCAACATCACCGCTGCCGGCAGGACCTTGCTGACCTGTTACAGCAAGTGTAGCATAGCATTTGGTGAAGATAGCGTCTTGGTCGAAAATCATAACTTTATTGTTATCTTTCGGCGTAACGTTCAAATCTTTAACGCAAGCGGTAAAACCTAACATTACCACGGCTGCGCAAACAATGTATTTAGCAAACTTTTTCATAAATCTGTCTCCTTTCATAATTATTAGAATTGCAGACTAAGTCCGATAAGTGAGGTCATACTACGCGGGTAGATGTTGTTGTCGATACCGCCGAAGATTTCGGGGTCAAGTCCTTTGTAAGGTGAGATAACGAACGGGTTCTGTACGGTAGCGTAGATACGAGCGTGGATCTTCGGGTTCTTGTCGAAGGTATAACCGAGGGTGATGTTGTCGCAACGGAGGAACGATGCATTCTCAACAAAGTAGTCGGTCAGGAACCAGTCGGAGAATGCACCGCCTGTTTCGTAAGCCTGAGACTCGTTGTTCCATACAAGAGCTGCCATACCGTCAGATTTCATACCGCTCCAGTAGGTGTTGAAGGCTTTGCGGGTAAGACCGAAGTAGCCACCGTTGAGGTTGGTATAAACATTGTCGGGAGCAACATTGTAGATTGTACCGGCGAGCACACCGTTATATACATAGTTGCCGATAGATGCACGGAATGTGATACCGAGGTCGAAGTGATAGAACTGGAACTTGGTTTGGAAGCCCATTGTAACAGGAGCCATCGGGCTCTTGTACATATAGCGGTCGTCGCCGTTTACCTGTCCGTCTTTGTTGCGGTCAACAGCATAGTACATAGGTTGTTGTGTCTGAGGATCAACACCTTTCTTTGTCTCATAAACATAGAATGTGCTGGCAGCATAACCTACTTTGTGGGCTTGAATAGTACCACCTGTACCGGTGCTGATGCCACCTGTCGGGATGTAGTAGTTCTCGTCGTCGCCTGCGTTGAGTTTGGTAATCTTGTTCTCGTTCCAAGTTACATTGTAGCCGAGATCCCATTTGAAGTTCTTCTTGTCAATAGCCACAGCATTGATTGAGAACTCAACACCTTGGTTGAATAGCGAACCGATGTTGCTTACAACTTTGTTGCGGAAGTTTGCACCTGCCGGAACATTTACGACATTGATAAGGTCGGTTGTCTTACGATAGTAATAGTCGATGCTACCTGTGATACGGGCGTTGAGGAAACCGAAGTCGATACCTGCGCCGTAGGTTGTAGTCTTTTCCCAAGTAAGCTCGGTGTTAACAGCGTCCGGACGATAGTGGTAGTAGAGTGGCAGACCGTCAGCATCATAGAGTTTGTTGCCTTCAGAGTCAACGAGGTAGTTCTCACCACCAACGGGGTAGTAAGCGTGGTCTTGCGAGATATAGTAAGTAGCGAAATATGGATAGTCGCCTTGTCCGATATCCTGCTGACCTGTAATACCATAGTTCAAACGAAGTTTCAATTCGCTGAGTGCGTTGTTCTCACGAAGTGCTGCGAAAGTCTCTTTGATTTTCCATCCTATAGCGGCTGATGGGAAGAAGCCCCAGCGATTGTTCTTGTGGAAACGCGAAGAACCGTCGGCACGGAACGATGCGGTAAGCATAATGGCGTTCCAACCGGTCCAGTTTACACGACCGAAGAATGAAACCAAGTAGTTTTCTGTTACCCATTCGTATTGTGAGCGAGTGTCGGCTTTCATTTGACCAGCCATCTGTTCGCCACCCTTAACTACTTTTGAGTCAGCGGGATAAGTTCCCCAACCGTCGCGTGAGCCATCGCGGTAGAAGTGTTGCCACTCGTAAGCCGCCATGATGTCGAAGTGTTGGTTTTCGTTGAAGTCCTTATAATACTGTGCGTATGCAGTAAACAGAAGGTTATATTTCTTTGTCTTTTCCCAGCCTTCCCAACCTGTATAGTGGTTTGAGAAAGAGTAGGGGCTGATGCTTGTTTTTGACTTACCATAAGAGTAGTCAGCACCGAAGTTAGCATGCAGACGAAGGTCTTCAAAGCCGTGAATCTTATAGTCGGCTTCAAGGTTACCTACGAAAGAACCTGAATTGGCAGTATATTTCTCTTGATTGAGGGCTGCAACAGGGTTGCCTGTTGTGTTGCGGTTGACGGTGTATGGCCATGCTTCGTCAGAATAGTTGGCACGAGCGGCACGCTGATAATATCCGCCAAACCATCTGTTGGCAATGTCTGTTTCGCTCATCTCCACTCCACCTGCACCTTTAACAGTTGCAGCCGAGCCGTCATAGCGGGTAGCATTGCCACCTTTAACGGGTTGTGTGGGGTCCATATTGAGAGCCGCACCTACTACATCAGGAGCATAACGGTTGTAGATATACATGCCTTTGGCATTCAAGTTAAATGAGAGGTGATTGTCGAGGAACGACGGATTGAGGTTCATAGAAGCAGTTACACGCTGCATATTATTAGTCTTTACGATACCATTCAAGTTGGTATAACCAAGTGAGAAACGGTAAGGCATATTTTTCAAACCACCTGTAACAGAGAAGTTATGGTCGGTTGAAATAGCGGCGCGATAAATCTCATCTTGCCAATCGGTATTGTACAAACCGAGGAATTTGGTTTTGCTTGCAGGGTGTTGAAGTTGCTCTGTGGCATATCGGCGAATATCGTTGCCAGACAGAGTCTCAAGGCGGTTAACCAAGTTGCTCATTGACACATTGCCTTCGTATGAGAATTTTGGCTTTGAGCCTTTTGCACCTTTCTTTGTTGTGATAATGATGACACCGTTACTTGCACGCGAACCATAGATAGCGGTTGCAGAAGCGTCTTTCAATACGGTGAAAGTTTCGATATCTGAAGGGTTAACCATTGACAACGGGTTGCTAACACCTTGGATACCATTGTTATCCATTGCCAAACCATCGATAACGATAAGAGGGTCGTTGCTTGCAGACAGAGACGAACCACCACGAATACGAATAGTTGCACCATCGCCCGGTTTACCTGAGTTACTTGTTACATTCACACCGGCAATCTTACCTTGCATCATATCTGTTGCATTGGTATTCAAACCTTTGTTCATATCGTCAGGTTTGATTGCCGTTACAGCACCTGTTGCATCGTTTTTCTTGACAACACCGTAGCCCACAACCACTACTTCGTCCAGCACCTCCGAGTCCTCGGCAAGTTTGACTTTCATAACGGGTTGAGCCTTCAACTCCTGAGTCTTGAAACCGATGTAACTAACTTGAACGGAA
>JAFVAX010000096.1 GCA_017480285.1 Paludibacteraceae bacterium
CATCTCGCCACCGATAATCTCGATAAGGTCTTTATCGGCTTCCCATTTTACATCTTCAAGAGTTACTTTGTTAACCTCGTTGATGATACCTTGGTCGTGCGGTTGAAGCACTTGCGAACCGTCTTCCCAGTAAGCCTTGTAGCCATTGTATTCTTTAGGGTTGTGCGAAGCTGTTACATTCACACCACCTTGACATTTCAGATGACGGATAGCGAAACTTACCTCAGGTGTTGGACGCAGACTCTCAAACAGATACACTTGTATTCCGTTGGCCGAGAAGATGTTTGCCACAGTTTCTGCAAACAAGCGACCGTTGTTACGGCAATCGTGCCCTACCACAACTGCCACTCTGCCGTTCTGTACGTTCTGGAAGCCGCCCTCTTTCTGCACTTTCAAGAGGTAGTTGGCATAACCTTGTGTAGCCATTGCCACGATATACTTGTTCATACGGTTTGTACCGGGACCCATAATACCGCGCAGACCGCCGGTACCGAATTCAAGTGTACGATAGAAAGCATCAACGAGTTCTGTCTTGTCGTCTGCTTCCATCATTGCTTTTACTTGTGCGCGTGTTTCAGCGTCGTATGGCTCGCGAGTCCAAACCTCGGCCACAGCCATTACTTTTTTCAATTCTTCTGTCATAAATTTATAGATTTAAGGGTTTATAGCAAGTAATATGATTTGACATCTCTTTCAATCATAGAACGAACAGAAACATCCTCCAAATTCACATAGTGATAATCGGGGAATGTCATTTTGCATAATGTATTCTTGCCTGATTGACGCGGTCCGGTAACCGAAATCACCGACCAACTCTTAGACAAATGCACAAGTTCGCTTGATAAAATTCTATTATACATATAAATATCTATGTTTTGGACAAAATGAAAGTTGAAGTTTCAATTTGTCCACAAAGATAATAAATATATCTTCATTTTCCAAAAAAGGGACAAAATGACCAATAAATACTACAAAAATATAAAATCAAAAAACAACCTTACAAAAATACATATTTTTTGCGAAATTTACAAAATGTTTTAGAGCAGGTATTTTTTGTCTGCAGATTTGGCAATTTGAATAAATTTTAGTAAATTTGTAGCGATATATTAGACATAAAATTCAACTTTGATGAAAAAAACTATTTTTTTGCTCTTTTTATTTGTTCAAAACCTTATTGTTTCGGGTCAGAGATTGGAAATGTTGCCTTTTGGTGATTTCGAACAATGGACAGTCCGCTACATTCACGAGTCGTCAATACTCGGCGGAAAAACAAGGACACTATACGCCATAGCCCCAACCGACACTATTGACGGAAACAAAGCATTCGTTTATGGCAAAGACGGCAACCCTTGGAGTGTCAGTAATGCTTACGCTAAAGTCAGTGGCATAGTGAAAGGTAGCGGAACAACCTACCCTGAACTGCGAGAAAAAGGAAACTACTGTTGCCGTATGGACTCCAAATTGGAAGAAGTGGTTGCTTTCGGTTTTATCAACATAAGAGTTCTTGTGAGCGGAAGTATCTTTACAGGCAAAACCATTGAACCGATAACTACAGCCAAGGACCCATATCAAAACATTGATTTCGGCGTTCCATTTACCGGTCATCCCACGGCATTAGTGCTTGACTATAAGGCACAAATATCTCCTGAAAAACAAGTATTGCTTGCAAAAGGTTTAAGCAAACCGAAAAAGATTGACGGACACGATGAAGCCCAAGTATATATCTTCCTTCAAAAAAGGTGGGAAGACAAAGAAGGCAATATCTATGCCCGTCGCGTTGGCACAGGCTATCACCGTTTTACCAAATCGCAACCGGAATGGGTTAATGACTTTGAAGTACCTATACACTACGGCGACATAAGCAGCGAACCGTTCTACAAAGACTATATGGGTTTTGACTCAAACAATCGCGCATTGAACAGCAAAGGTAGTATTGTACCTATACGAGAAATAGGCTGGGGAAAAACAGGAGAAGAACCAACTCATATCATAATATTCATATCTTCAGGCTCTTACGAAGCCTTTATAGGTTACAATGGAAACACTTTCTGGGTTGATAATGTCAGACTTAAATACGATAACTAATTGATACAAGAATAATGCCTACGACAATACCATTTATACTGCTCTACTGCCTTTTTGCAGTTTTCTTTCTTCAGATACTTTACTATTTGATTATCATAGCACCCGCAACTTACAGGGCAGGCAAAAACACATATAGAAAAGGCGATAAACACACCGATAGTCAAACAGATAGCGACAGCAAACTGACTGAAACAAAAGGTGTATCGGTAATTGTTTGTGCAAGAAACGAAGGCGAGAATTTGACCAACTACCTGCACTCGCTATTGGAGCAAGACTACCCTTGTTTTGAAGTTATCGTAGTGAACGACCAGAGTGAGGACGACACACGGGGCATTTTAGAGCGTATGCACCTGCAATACAAGAACATGCGTGTATCATTTGTACCTCAACACGCACAACTTAGAAGTTCAAAAAAACTTGCTATAACCATAGGTGTTAAGGCGGCACAATACGACTATATATTGCTAACGGATGCCGACTGTCGCCCAGAAAGCAAACATTGGATAAAAGAGATTATGAGCGCATTTGACAACCCGAAAACAGAAGTCGTTTTAGGCTATGGGGCATATTTCGTCAATCGCACCACTATAAACACTATTATTCAATACGATACGCTGTTCAATGCCTTACAGTATATGGGTTTTGCAGGTATAGGTTGCCCGTATATGGGTGTAGGGCGCAACCTTGCGTATAAGAAACAAACATTCTTCGACAACGAAGGTTTCAAAGGACTGCTTGCCAACCGTGCCGGCGATGACGATTTGTTTGTGCAGAAAGTGGCAAACGGCAAGAACACAAAAACGATAATGAGCAAAGACAGCATCACTTGGTCAGTGCCTTGCAAATCGTTTTTCGAATGGGAGCATCAAAAGGAGCGGCATCTTAGCGTTTCGGCTTACTACACTGCCAAATCAAGGTTCTTGTTAGGACTTGAACCTGCAACGAGAGGTCTGTTTTACGCACTTTTGATAGCCACTGCCTACTTTGGAGACATATTTATTTGGACGGTAATTGCCACACTATTCCTTACAAGATGGCTGTTGCAAATAATACTTCTCAATGTAGCGGCAAAAAGAGTAGATAGCAAATGGTTTTTCTTTAGCATTTTGCTACTTGATATATTTCTTCCAGTCAACAACTTATGGCTTCTTTTGAAGCACAAGTTCAGACGCAGAAGCATTGAATGGTAGGTAATTAACAAAAATAACAACCATAAAAAATCAACTGATATGATCGACGAAAAAAAACAACAACTGCAAATCAATCTTACCCCTGAAATGGCTGAGGGTAAATATGCCAATTTGGCAATCATAGCACACTCCTCAAGCGAGTTCGTTATAGACTTTGTACGCACCATGCCCGGCATGCAGAAAGCCAATGTTCAATCACGCATTATTCTAACTCCAGAGCATGCCAAACGACTTTTGTTTGCATTGCAGGACAATATGTCGAAATATGAACAACAGTTCGGACAAGTTTCACTACACGGTGCACCCACACCAGGATCAACTCTGCCGATGTCGTTTGGCGGAGGACAAGCGTAAAACACTTAATAATTGATAGTTAATAGTTAATATCAGTTTTTCTATGAAACATATCTATACTATTCTTTTAGCATTTTTTCTACCTATTCTTGCTGTTGCACAGACAGCCGAAGATAGCGTGTATGTATTCTTGCAAGACCAGCCCGACGGAGGTTATTTTCTGCCGGCACCACCAAAAATAGCAACACCTTTGTTTGCCAACGACTATCAGCGTTGGCTCTGGGGTAAGTCTGTGCGTCCGACAGCAAGGGGCAAGAAAGCAAGCGTTGAGTCGGCTTGGAAACCGGCAGAAATGATTCGCATAATGTCAGAGGTTCTTGAAATGGAGATTTCAGAAACAAAAACCCCTGCCATCTATCGTCTTATACGCAAAGCCACCATCACCGGCGACAAGAGTTCTCATAGTGCCAAGGTCAAGTATATGCGCACTCGCCCGTTTGCTCAAATGAACGAACATGTTTGGGCTGAATACGATGATGAAGAGATTCTTCGCCATAACGGTTCGTACCCATCAGGTCATACCAGCCTTGGTTGGGCAGCAGCACTTGCCACTGCAGAGATGGCACCCGACAAACAAGACACTATCCTTCGTCGCGGATTTGAGTTTGGTGAAAACCGCGTCATCGTAGGTGCGCACTGGCAAAGCGATGTCAATGCCGGTTACCTGTGTGCCTCGGCATCCATAGCAAGAGCACACGCCAATCCTGTTTTCCGTCAGGACATGCTTGCAGCCAGAGCAGAGTATCAGAAAATCAAACACTTGAAGAAAATAACCACTCGCGGTGATTACCCCCAGGCTGAAAAAATACTACCTGAACCGATTGACACAGCAAGTGAGTTCTTTCTTGACGATATGATGCATTATTGGCTTGGCAAAGACGAGCGAGAGACCGAAAGAGGGCAACAAGCTTTGAGAGATGCCGACTATTCACTCACCAACCTGCTCAGGATATTCTCTGAAGTTACAGGAAAAACTTTAAGCGAAGATAAGACACCACAGATTGCGGCACTTATCGACGAAGGCAGACGCGAACTATTGGCATCGGCAAGCGGAACGAAATACAACACTTTCCGCAAACGCCCGTTCGCACAATTTAGTGAGCAGTCGCTACTGCCACAAAAAGAAAAATACTACACTCAATCATCGTCGTTTCCCTCTGCATCGGCTGAGATTGGATGGGGCGTGGCACTACTGCTTACCGAGATTATGCCTGACCTACAAAACGAACTGCTCAAGAGAGGTTTTGAATATGGCAGAAGTTGCATCATAACCGGCTACAACTATGCCTCCGATGTACAGGCCGCCCGCATACTCGCCTCTTGCGTCATAGCACGACTGCATACCGTACCCGACTTCGACAAAAAATTGGAAAGCGCACGAAAAGAATATATGCAAATAAAATAATTCTCACTGTCGTGTATGCGTTTGTGGGACTATCAGCGTTTGCAAACACTGATAGCACGGTTGTGGAGAAAAAGGTAAAATTCCTCTACAATGTTGACGCTTTGGCATATTTTGACAACCGCGAATACAAGCAACCCTACCAAACAGACCAGACACTGTTTGCCATTCGCTTATCGCCTGAGATTGGAGTTGGCATAACCGACAACTCAGGTGGCAGACACCAACTCATAGCAGGGCTACACTATATACAACCTATGGGTGGGCACTGGAAGGACATCAAACTGCACCCTACCGCTTTCTACAAGTACCAATATCGCGGGTTTAGTTTCGGCATCGGAGCCATACCTTACAAACATAGGTTGAGCCGCTTGCCAGATTTTCTATTGTACGACTCTATTGCCTACGCTCGCCCAAACATACAAGGTGCGCTTGTGCAGTATCAGTCAAAGCA
>JAFVAX010000097.1 GCA_017480285.1 Paludibacteraceae bacterium
CAACTACCCCACTCTTGAGAATCCCACACCTGAAGACCACCGTCCGCATATAGTCAATGTGATGAACCTCACCCGCCCGACCAAGGACAAACCCGCTCTGCTCACCTACGACGAAGTGGAGACGTTCCTGCACGAGTTCGGACATGCCCTGCACGGTATGCTCACCCGCTGTCACTACACCATGCTCTCCGGTACGAATGTGCCGCGCGACTTCGTGGAGATGCCATCGCAGTTCAACGAGAACTTCCTCGGCGAGAAAGAGTTTCTTGACACCTTCGCAAAACACTATAAGACAGGAGAAAAGATGCCACAGGAACTTATCGACAAGATTCACGCTGCCGACACTTACCACGCTGCATACTCCTGCGCCCGACAACTCAGTTTCGGCTATGCAGACATGGCATGGCACACACTCACAGAGCCTTTCGTAGAGTCTGATAATGAGGAAACAAACAAGGATAATGTCATCCGCTTCACCAACGAGGCGATGGAACAAGTACGCGTTTTGCCTAATGTGGAAGCAACACAGATGATTTCGTCGTTCACACATATCTTCTCAGGCGGTTATGCCGCAGGCTATTATTCGTATAAATGGTCAGAACTGCTTGATGCTGATGCTTTCTCTGTATTCAAGAAAAACGGTATCTTCGACAAGGCTACTGCCGACAGTTTCCGCGAGAACATACTTGAGCGTGGCGGAACGGAAAAAGCAATGGACTTGTATCGCCGTTTCCGTGGTGGCGAACCGACAATCGACGCCCTACTCGAAAGAGACGGAATAAAATAAATTTTAAAATAAATTCCAATAACCGATTTGGGTTAAACTTCCTACGGATTTTAACAGATTTTGAAGGATTTTAACAGATTTATCTTGATTTTTCTTAATTGAAAAAATCAGTTCTATCTGTTAAAATCCGTCAAATACATGTAAATCAATTAAATATGCAAATTTATTCGGTGTTTTCGTGATGTTTTTTACCACCAGTCAACACGGGAGTTGGTATTGTTGTTGCTCGTCTTATCGTATTTGAGGTCTTTGAGTATGCTTGCATTGACACCAATATGCACCGTATAACTGCGGTACGGACCGAATGGAACGAAACTTGCCGACAGTGTCCAGCAGTGCAAGTCGCGCGTTACATTGAAGTTGGTGTATGCAAACTTCTTGGCTTTGAAGTCGTATGATGTAGTGGCACTCACACGCCAACCCTCGCCAAGTTGAAGGGTGCCGGAGAAAGAGAGGTTGTGGGTCCACATCATATTATATTTCATCTTGTTGTAGTTGAAACTACTCCTGTTCTCACCATATCGAACTGTATAATTGACAGTCAGACTCCATTTTATATCCGTTGCCTTGAAAGTCTTGTCGTCGTTGGTATTTTCCTTTTGTTTGTCGCGGTCGTTATTGATGTCTTGAGGGTCGCCCAAGCCGTCAGGTGAGCCGCTCGCAGGGTCGTTCGGATCGCTCGTACTGCTCTTGTCTTTCTTCTTGCCGAACCATTTCTTAAAGGTATCATTATTAAAAGTATAGCCGAAAGAAGTGCCCGTTCCTAAGAAATTCAGGAACTTACCATGATGCCAGTACTGTTTGTTGCAACGCACCGGGTTGCCGTATTCGTTGAGTTTGTACATATACGGGTCAAACTGCCCTGACAAACTGAGCGTATAGTTAAGTGGCAGTTTCAAACGGAGCGACACATTGAAGTTCGACCAGTTCATTGAGTCGGCTATAAGGTTGTAAGCACCTGATATAGTGAGGTTATCAATAAGCGATACCACTTTGTAAGGTTTCGTGCCGGTAGTGTCTTTCTTATTGCGTATCTTCATCTCGATGTTATTGCCGAGCGAGAAGCCAATGCTACCCGTACTACCTCTCGACGGCGTGCCATACATAGCACCCTGAAAACGATTATAAACCACATCATTATATGTAGTGTCGCCCGTAGCGGAATTAACCGTCGGACGCTGGTATGTGTCGTAGTAATGCGTCCCCACTCTGCGTCTAATCTTGTCAGCGTCAGGCACATAGTTGAAACTGATACTTGGTGTGAGCACATGTCGGAAACGGTCAACCTTGTCGCCAAACCATTTGCGCACAGGTATATAGAAACCGTATATCTTCGTTGACATCGACAAGCCCACCGACAAGTCCCAGACGCGATAGAAACCGTTTGTAGTATCGCGCTTCACGACGCTGTTCTCCGAGTCCCACGACTGATCCACACGCTGGAAATACCACCGCTCGTTATAGTTGATTGAAGGACTGATATTCAGATATTTGAACACAGTGAAGGAAGCCGAAACGGGCAGCGAGTGCTTCACACCATTACGCCAGTCTTTCACGAAATTGGAGTGTAGCAGGTACTTCTCCTTGCAGTCAATCGAGTTGCGCATGTTCATTGTATATCGGAGCGATATCTTCTCGTACCACTTCTCTTTGCCCACCGCCTTTTTGCGTTTGAAGGGATAGATAGTGCTCATCGTTACAGCCAAGTCGGGCAAGGTCAGACTGATGGTTGAGTCCCTTGTCCGTTGGCTTATAAGGGCAGATGCCGTTATTGACCACGGCGATTCGGGGAAACGCTGGGTGTAACTAACAGAACTTGACTTCGTGTTTTCAGAGTTCTGTGTAGGGTTGTAATAACTGTCGATGTTACTGCGGTTATATCCTGATGTTGAGAAGTTTACGCTTGCAGAGAAGTTGTTGTACGGGTTGGCTTTGCTGTCCTGCGTGTGGGTCCAGCGTATGCTCATGTTGGTAGCGCGGGCATAGTCGGGCAGGTCTTTGTCGCTCGTTACATCCACACGATAACTGAAAAACAAGTTTCCTTTGAACTTATATCTCCACGCATAGTTAGCCTGTGCTTGAATAGCCCAAGTGCCGCGAGTGTAGATGTCGCCCGTTACCTCAAGGTCAACATAGTCGTTGATTGCCCAATAATAGCCCAAACCTTTGAGGAAAAGGCCGCGAGTCTGGTCGTCGCCGAAAGTAGGCATTATGAGTCCTGACGAGTATCTGTCGTTGAAGGGGAACAGTCCGAACGGAATAGCAAGCGGCAAGGGCACATCGCCCGCCACGAGATAGGCAGGACCTGTGGCTATATAATGCTTCGGGCGCACCTTTGCTTTCGTCAGAGCAAGATAGAAGTGCGGGTGCTCATGGTCGCTACAAGTGGTGTATTTGCCACCTTTCATAATAAGCACATCCTCGTCAATCTTCTTCGTGCGGTCGGAGATGATATATCCCTCACCCTGTTCAGTTACCACACCACGGATATAACCTTTTCCCGTGTTGAAGTTGTAGGTCAGTTGTTTCGACTGATACTGGTCGTTTCCGTCCTTAAACACAGGGTCGCCCACCCATTCGCCGGTCAAGGTATCTTCCACACCGCGGGCATAGACGGTAGAACTGTCCATCTTCACACGAATAAACTCGCCGTTCAGTTCCATAGTCTTGTACTTAACCACGCCCTGACCGTGAAGATATGCCGTTCCGTCAGCATTGACAACCATCGAGTCGTTGGCTGTATATGAAACGGGTGCATCCACTTTCTGGGCAGTTAGACCTATGGAAATGAACATAAAACAACATAGCAACCAAAAGACCATGGTCCTCCGATTGGGCATTTTGAAGTTTATATGTGTGCCTATTTTCACTATTTCATTAGCCAAATAGCAAATTTCGTGCAAAAACGCACGAATTTACAAAAAAAATCTAAATAATTTGCTATATTAGTAAAAATAATTTGTCAAATTGCCTAAAAATTGTTAAATTTGCACAATAATATAAAATAATTGAATAATACTTATGATAAATCGTTCGATGGTAAGAGTGAAAGTTGTCCAGACACTCTATGCCTATTATCAAGACGGGGATAAAAGTTTTCGTCAGGCAGAAAAAGACCTGCTCCGTAGTTTCGATGATGTATATACGCTGTATATGATGGAGTTGGAACTTATCAACGCGATGACGCATTTTGCCGAGTTGCGCTTGACCGACAATATCGAGACCGCCCGCATCCGCCACGAGGACTATACCCCGAGATACAATTTCATACTCAACAAATTTGCCAAGCAAGTCTTTGATAATCGCACACTTAGGCGCTATACCGAAGAGCGGCAACTCAGTTGGGATATGGCTCACCACTATCTGCAGCGGCTGTATCAAGACATACTCAAAGCACCTTTCTTTGAGGACTATATGGCACTTGGAAAAACAACTTATCAACAAGACAAACTTGTTTGGCGACAGATAATAACTAAAATCGTTGGTACGCAAGACGAGTTTCTTGATGCGCTCGAAGAACTTGAGCCGTATTTTGATGCCAAGTCGTGGTCGTCCGACGGCTTTGAAGTGCTCAGTTATGTGATAAAAACCATCAAACGCTTTCAGGAAGAGAACGGACAGGAGCAGCCTCTGCTTGAGATGTTCGATTCGGAGGAAGAACTTGAGTTCGCAAAGAAACTGCTTCGTTGCTCGCTTGAGAAAGCCGCCGAAGCCAAAGCACTGATGGAGAGTCTGCTCAAGAATTGGGACGAGAGTCGTCTATCGTATTTCGACAACCTTATCATACAGACAGCCGTTGCCGAGCTACTCTGTTTCCCCGAGATACCTATTCAGGTAACGCTCGATGAGTACTTGAACATCGCACACGACTACTCATCTGACAAAAGTCCAATGTTCATCAACGGACTCGTAGCGGAAATAGCAGCCAAACTGAAACGAGAAAACAAACTTATCAAAGCAGTTATTAGATAGTTGAAACAAGTTCAGGATGAGGCTCACACCTCATCCTGACGAAGGTCAGGAACTCACACCTCATCCTGACGAAGGTCAGGAACTCAAATAAAACGAAAAAATAACCAATAAAAACATAAAACTATGTTAGAACTTATTTTATTGCAAGCACAAGGTGCTACCGAAACAGCAATGGAACAACAGCCCGCAGGTGGCGGATGGTCGTTCTGGATTATGATGCTACTCATTTTCGTAGTGTTCTATTTCTTTATGATTCGCCCGCAAACAAAAAAGCAAAAAGAGTTGCAACAACAACGCGATGCCCTCAAACCGGGCGACAAAGTGATAACTTCAGGCGGTATTCACGGCAGAGTAAAAGAAGTGCGCGATGACGCTATGCTCGTTGAAGTGGCAAGCGGTATTACGCTTAAAATCTCAAAAGAAGCCATCTTTGCTGTCCCTGAAGAGGATACAAAAAACAAGAAAGAAGACAAGAAAGAAGATAAGAAAGAGGACAAGAAAGACTAATCTTTGTGAATATAAAAAGCAAGATACAAAAGTGGTTTCGCCCTAACGAACGCAACGGCTTTCATATAAGTACATTCCTCTTGTTTGTGCTTTTGGCTTTTGTGTTGTGGTACGGGCATGCCTTCAATTCCGTTCGCGAAAGAGCGGTCAGCATTGCCGTTGTCTATACCGGCGTACCTGATGAGGTGAATTTCGACAGGAAACTGCCTAAAACATTCAATATCAAAGTGCGCGATGCCGGCAAACGACTCCGACAATACCGATCCTCACATTTCCAACCGGTGGAAATAAACTTGCATGACCAACTGCACGAAACAGAAGGCGTAGTTGTCATCACCTCAGAGATGGTGCGCACCAAAATAACCGACCAACTGCAAGGAACCACCAAACTGCAACGCATCGAGCCTGAAAATCTGCAGATTGGCTACTACAGAGAAAAGCATAAAACTGTTCCTCTCTGTCTCAAAACAACTCTGCAAGCGGAAGCCCAGCATCAGTTCATTGAGCAACCGACGCTAACGCCCGACAGTATAATAGTATTCGGAAAAGAGGACCTGCTCGCAAGTATTGACACTGTTTTTGTAGAAGAACCTAAAAAGACTATCGTCAAAGACAGCCTTGCCGAACAAGTTGATATCCTGCTCCCTGAGGGCATTCGTGGCAATATCGAAAAGACACGGCTGACAGCCAAAGTGGAACTGTTTACGGAGAAGACATTTCTGCTACCCGTTGTGATAAAAGGTGTTCCGCATGGCGAAAGACTTAGAATCTTTCCACCCGAAGTAACGCTCAAAGTGAGAGTCGGTGTCTCGCATTTTGCAGACTTGAGCGAAGCGGATTTCCTTGTTTCAGGCAAATATCCGAAAGCCGGACAAACGGCTATAACGCTTGAAGCTACAACCCGTAGCGAATATGCAACACACCTCAGGCTATCGCCCTCGACGGTTGAGTTTCTTATTGAAAACGAATAAATTAACTGAATAAAATCCATTATGCGAAAAATTCAAATGGTTGACCTCAAACAACAGTATGAGGCAATAAAAACAGAAATAAATGAAGGCATACAAGCCGTCATTGATTCAACAGCGTTCATCAAAGGCAAGGCTGTTCAAGACTTTCAAGACCACCTCGCCGAGCACCTCGGAGTCAAACATGTCATCGCCGTTGGTAATGGCACCGATGCTCTGCAGATAGCACTTATGGCATTAGGACTGAAGCGCGGCGACGAGGTCATCACCCCTACCTTCACCTTCATAGCAACAGCCGAAGTG
>JAFVAX010000098.1 GCA_017480285.1 Paludibacteraceae bacterium
GATAGCCGAAATCTCTTGTGGAGTATAAAGACGACCGTAATTGTCCACACGGGCTGTGTTGTTATCACCACGCACTACTTTATAAGGTACGCGCGAGATTTCTGATTGCAAGCGGTCGTAGGTCTCACCCATGAAACGCTTGATACTATAAACGGTTTTTGTAGGGTTGGTAATAGCCTGACGCTTTGCAGGATCGCCTACTTTGCGCTCGCCACCATCAACAAATCCTATTACAGACGGGGTAGTACGCTTACCTTCGCTGTTACTTATTACTACAGGTTCGCCACCTTCCATTACGGCAACGCAACTGTTTGTAGTTCCTAAATCTATTCCAATAATCTTTGACATAGTTGTATGTTTTTAAGGGTTAATAATTCAAAATTCATTTGCCTCTCTTTTTGCAAACGGTGTGCCAGCCCTTAAAAATGCACTAAATATGCAAAATTACGACAAAAATACTGACAAAATGGCAGGTTTTTGGTCGTTTAATGCAAATTAACCTGCTTTTTGTCAGTTTTTTTTGCATAATAATGAAAAATATGTTATCTTTGCAAAGGATGTTGATTTCCTACGCCGGTTCGCCAGAGCGAACGCATGGGTGGGATTCATTATCTTGGGGCGATAAGTCCTGACATATAATATTGAATTGGCGTTTATTGCGCTTTGCTCTTGACCTAACAAAAGCTTCGCAACCTTTCAAAACAAGTCAGAAGGCAAAGTAACAATAAGTGCTACGGGGTATGATTTGCTCATACCGCATTCTTGCGGTGTGTCGTCATATCGGCGTAGGTTTCACTGTTGTTTTCTCTTTGACTTGTTGGCATGCGAAGGCCTTGTTAGGTAAGAAAAACAACCTGCGAGGCCTGCGTCTCTTGTTGTATTGACCAACCTTGCTGTTGTATTTTATTAAGATGACCAATTATCCTTACTAAAAGGAGTTTTTGTTTAATTAAAATTTTACAGCAATGAAAAAACTGTTTCTTTTTGTAATGCTTTTTGTGAGCATTACTCTTTCAGCGACTGATGTTATTGTGCTGACCAACTCTACTCGTGTAGATGCCAAGATTTTGGAAGTTTCAAGCACTGAGATTAAGTATCGCAAAGCCAACAGCCCTGACGGTCCGGTGTTTGTGCTTCGTGTCAGTGAAATTTCCGCTATTATCTATGAAAATGGTGAGGTGCAGTCGTTTAACCAACCTGCACAAAATAACCGTGCGGTTAATCAAGGGCGTCGAGAAAGTTATCAAAACACCCAAAATGAGCAAAGCAATAATGAACCGGCTCGTGAGCCAAAAGAAAGGAAGATTCACTTTAATCCGCAACCTTCGGATAATTATTGGTTTGCCTTTACCTTAGGTTATGTAATGCGGAAAAATCAAATGAGTGAAGATGGTATGTCCGCAAAAGGTTCTTTTCTTTTGGGAAGACAAAATCACAGCACGCCTGCTATGCGATTTGGTATGACAATGAACCCGACCTTCAAATATGGTATAGGTTTGCGTACCGGACTCTTTTTGGAATATTCAAGAGAAAAAGTGAGTGGCGAGTATGATTATATTCTTGACTTTGAGGATGTTGATGCTACTATAACCGCTAATGATATAACTTTGTCGATACCCCTTCAGATAAGTTACCGCTATGAGATAATCAAAGACTTGAGCGTAATGTTCTATACCGGTCCGATTTTCGATTTTGGTGCATATCAGAATGTCCACTTGAATGGTTATGTTGATGGACGGGGTAATACCGATTACAAATCAGGAAACTTGTATGGAAAGAAGTACTTCGACAAGTATGTCGGTTTCAACTGTCTGTGGGGTATAGGTGCCGCAGTTCAGTGGAAACGCTTGCGTTTGGACCTCGGTGGCGACTTTGGTATAAGGAATAAAGGCATTGATTATGAATATGATGACGATGTTTCGATAAAATGGAACAAACCTTTCTATATAACACTTAGTTTGATGTTGTAAAACATTTTGGTGCTTTTTGGCTTAAATAAGTAGAAAGGTGCGTTTTTTTAAGATTTGTCTTATAAAACAGCACAAAACGAACCCCACTATTTTTCGGCTTCTTCTCTGCGCGAAGTTGGCTGAAAAATAGTGGGGTGTTAAAATTTACTTTTTTTAAGATTTTTTGAAAGATTTGAATGTTTTTGTTAGAAGAATCATAAAAAGTATATAAATTTCAGGAAATTTGCTATTTAGAATATCTTTTTGTATCTTTGGCATCATAATTAACAAATTATTTTGGTTATCAAATGTAAATGCTGTTTATAAAATTGCAGTAGTATGAAAAAATGTTTTTTCCTGATATCGCTCTTTATTGCTTTTGTGGTAAATATGGATCTAAAAGCAGAAACTTCGTCTGACGATATTTATGTTTTTGTAGAGCAGATGCCTGAATTTCCGGGTGGGCAGAAGGCATTGTTCGCTTTTTTGGCTGAAAATACAAAATATCCTATTGAAGCAATTCAGCAAAGCATTGAAGGTAAAGTAATTTGTCAGTTTATCGTTGAGAAAGACGGCAGTATTGACAGCATTCAGGTTATTCGATCTGTTTACCCATCGCTTGATACTGAGGCCGTTAGGGTCTTAGGTTTGATGCCTCAGTGGGAACCCGGTAGAAAGAGGTAAAATAGTAAGAGTCAGATACTCAATACCTGTCTCCTTCCGACTTCAGATTGATACTGTCGCAGAACAACAAGTTCAAACGACAATACCACAAAATGATACTGTTTTTACGCTTGTTGAACAAATGCCTGAATTTCCGGGTGGAGAGCAAGAGTTTTGGAACTTTCTAAGTTCTAATATGAGGTACCCTCTTATTGCAATGGAAAATAATATAGAAGGCGAAGTTGTTGTGCAGTTCATTGTCGAGAAAGACGGCTCAATCACTGATGTTCAAGTTGTTAAGTCTGTTGACCCGAGTTTGGATAAAGAGGCAGTGCGTATGGTTCGTATTATGCCGAAATGGAATGCGGGTATGCAACAGGGCAAACCTGTCAGGGTAAAATATATTGTACCTATTAAATTTACATTGGGTAGTAAGATAAAATTCCGCCAATAACTTCGTTATTAAATCCACGCAAATAACTTCAACCTAAAAATAATGCAAATATCTTTGTTATAAAATAAGGTGTTTTTATTTGCTATTTTGCTGATACTTTCCGAAATCTATGTATTTTTATGCAGATTTCGGAAAGTATCGCCTATAATTGTATCATTATGACAATAAGAAACACTATGTAATGTTTATTCAGCATATCTGTTTGAATGATGCTTCAGTACTGATAATCCCGAAATTTCCAGATGAATAACTAAATTAGTATTGGTTATTAGTTTTGGTATAACATCATTCAATGTTAATCCGAAGGATAAGGGTAGTTTATTCAAGACAACTTTAGAGGCTTACATCTAAAGTTGTCTTGAAATATTAAAACTGCCCAACAAGTCTTACGGATAACTTAGAGATTTTTTCGCTATGAAAAGTAATTAATATATTTTTATCCCCAGAGTCTAAAGTTAAGTCGTAGGCTTCATAATTATCATATACGGTTGCTGTCCAATAACGACCGCCGCTTGTATTACTATCAACATAACGACATTTTATGTATTGTTGATAATTTTCGTCGTATAATTTAACACAACTATAAAATCCGAGTTTGGGAAGATATATATAGTTGCCATTCCTACCTGTTACTTTTATAACATTATTTGAACATGTAAAGGTGCAATTGTTTATTAGTTCTTCCACTTGTTGTAATGTTGGAATATTAGATCCAAATTGCTTTATTGCTTCAGCATAAGTGTAATACCCATCTTCATTATTTTCTTTCCAATAAGTACCGCTTGGAAGACCTAAATCAACATAGCCTTTGGGAATTGGAACTATGCTTTGTGCGCAAACTGACGAACATATTATAGACAATATGAATAATAATTTGATAGTTTTCATTGTTTTTATTTTTATGTTGTTAACATTAATCAGTAATATTCAAATTGTTTATGCCAACGCAAGATGGCAAATCAACACGCTCGATAGTTCCATTTGGATAAATTATCCAATAACAATATGAATGATTGTACATACCCCAAACATAAAGATTGTTGCCATAAACCTGCATCCCATACACATCGGTAAGGATGGTACTACCTTGAGAATTGATTAAGATATTATCTACTATCCAATAGCGGCTATAGTTGACAATTGCAAAATCCGTACATTTTTTATATCCTGAAATCTTTTGAGGTTTTTCATTATTTTGGCAAATATAAGCGGTATTACCTATGCTTCCCATTAAATAAACATCATTATTGAATACTCTTAATCTATAAAGTTCTGAATTATAACTTGGGAGTTCTACCAAAGCGTGTCTATTAGGCCCCTCATAACCCCAATATGATTTTCGGTTATCGTAGCTATAATAGTATTCTTTTGTTTTTGCTATAAACACATATCCGTTTGATTTCTCTAACATTTCACATGTATAACTATGATCTCCAGGAGAGAAATGTTCATTTTGAAAAACTCCGTTTTTGTATATTTTGTAGTCATAGTAGTCAGATCTTCCTTTAAAATGAAAATAATTTATCACAATATATGCATTTCCATTTACAACAACCAAATTTGTCAAATATGGAGATTTTATCTCTTCAACCTTAAAGTTATACAATTTCTCGTTATCGCGGTATATTGATATCTCAATATCGTAATAATCGTTATAGCGAGTTGCTGTTTTTGTGTAAGTTGCAAAATAATAGAATCCGTTGTCTATGTCAAAACCACATAAATTACCACCACCAAGCCAAGATAAATCATGTAATGTTCCATTTTTCCATAATGATTTTTCTGTTGATATCCCGTCTGATGCCCATCCTACCACATACACATTTTCCGCTAAAGAAATTACGGAAATACATAATATCATAAATGATAATACAAATGCTTTTTTCATAACCATTTTTGCCTGTTATATCCCATCGGCTCATCGGGTTGAAGTGAATAAATAAAAGATGTGAGATGCTAAAAGATATGATGTGTTAAAATGTAACATTTATATTTACCCCTGCATAATCGTAAGTAGCAATAGGTGAAATTTGCAAGGTAGAATAACTCTTTTGAGTCCTTCTCAAGTCCTTAAGAGCATTATCGTAAGGTTTGCGATATTCTTTCCAAGCCTTTTTCTTATATGCAGGTGCAATTGAGTAGCACAAAATTGATGGAAGTAATGAAGCACCAACAGAACTGGAGATAATGATTAACTTTTTGTTTGTATTCATTCCATTTGACGAGCCGACACCAAGACCTACACCGAGGGCGGTGTATGCAGGTAAGAACCACAGCCAATTACCTGCCTTACGGATTTTCTCGCTTTTTTTGAGATAGTAGCCTGTAAGTTCGTTGTTCAGGTATCTATTTTTGTTATAGCAAAACTCCGAATATGAAATATCATACTGCTTATACATAAGTAGTTCACGACGCATTGAGTCTTCAATGTCAGCCTTTTTTCTTGCTTCTTCAGCTCGTTTTCTTTCGGCAATCTCATCCTTGTAGGTTTCCTCCATCAGTTTCTTTATTTCTATTGCTTTGCTGAAGTCGTAGCAGTCGCCGTCAAAAGCTTGAAACTGTGGAGTGATGTTACCAGCTTTGGCTATTTGGATGAGTTGATAATAGTAATATGTGCCATTATCCTGTTTTTGTGCAAAAAAGCAAACCTCTTTCATCGGAATTTCGTAAGCACTTTCTACTACATTGAAGTCCCGCCCTTCCTGAAAGGCTTTTTCAAGAATCTCCTTGGAATATGTTCCTACTCCAATTCTTGATTGTGCTTCCTTTATGGCAATAACAAAAGCGTCTTTACGGGCTTCTTTTTCAGTTGCCCCGACACCTTTGCTAACATAGTAACTATACGATGGGTGCTCTGCTTTCGGGGTGTTGTAGGTCCAATTCGGGCGCATCCTGTTTGATTGAGCAAGGGTTGTATTGCAAGCACAAATACAGGCAACGAATAAGGAAAAGATAATCTTTTTCATAACTATTGGCATTTGTTAAAGTCCTCAAATTGTGGTTTTTGTACACCATCTTCAGCAACCTGCCAAAGCACATACAAGCGTATAAAACTTGCTTTTGTAGTATGCACTTCTTCCCAAAAATCGCAAACCTTGTTCATTGGTATATTGACAGATTCCTGATTCACATTAACACCTTCTGTTACAGAGTTTTCAAGCGATTTTATGTCGTCAGAAAAACTGACACTTGTCCCCAAACGCCATTTAGCCTCCATGATGGCCTTAGCAAAGGCATTGGCATACGCTTTATCGTAGGTAGGCGCTTCTGCCATTGTTACACGATAGTAAAAATGACTGCCTTTTGTCGATGTCGGTATTTCTTTAACCCAGTAAGGTAATGTCCTACCGGGTTGGGCATTGAGAGCAACAACTGTAAAACAGAGCGAGAGAAAAAATAAAAACCTATTCATAGTAACAAAGAGAACAATGACAGCAAGTGCAGAAAGCACTTTGCTGTCATTGTGTTATTTATTGTTGTGTCTGTCCTTTTAATTGTTGCAGTTTTTCTAACTCTAACTGTTTTGCCTCTCTTTCTTTTTCTGCCTGCAGGTCAAGTTCTGCTTGCAGTTTTTTACGGAATAATGATTTGTCCAAATCCAACTCTGCGACTTCAACTGCATTGTTGATTTTTTCCATAACTTGTTTGGTCGGTACATAAAGAGCAACATAGCAACCATAAGTACCTTTTTGTTCGTGTAGGAACTCGCGGCATCCCGGTTTGAAAAGTTCGTTGATGGCTCTTTCACCTGCAGCGATACATATACCTTCAAGTTGGGCTTGTTGTTCGCGAGTAAGGCTTTTGGTGTCAGAGTCTTTTGTATAATCTTCTATACCATTTTTTATTACTCCTACCAAACGGGTCATAAGTTCGGCAATGGCATTGCGATTGGCATCCTTAAGTGCAAGTTCCTGACGTTCTTTGCCTGTTGACATACCTTGTGCTGCCATTTGATTGTTGGTTTCCAATTCAAGAGCCTCTTTCATACAAGGGATAAGGAGTTTTCTTGCTCCCGCTTCAAGTGTTGCTTGTGAATTCAGGGCTGCTTTTGCTTGCTCGTGTTGAATCTGGAGCAGTTCAAGTTCGTTTTGTGCTTTCATCAGTTCAGCTTGTTCTTTTGCTTCACGGATTTTGCGTTGTGTCTCAGTCTCTTGCTGTACTTGAGGTTGTTGCTGAACAGGTTGTGCTTCTTGTACAACAGTCTTCTTAGCAGCGCAGTTAGAGAATGTCATGCTACTTAAAAGTGCTATGACAATAATAGTTCCTTTTTTCATTTTTGCTTGTTGCCTGTTATTCGCATCGGCTCGTCGGTTTTCTGTTATGCCTACTACCTTATAAAGACGGCGATTCGGCTTACTCCGTTTTATCTATTGGCTATACACAAAAAAGCATAGACCCCGTTGTTGTTTATTCAACTATACGAGGCCTTCGCAATGCCAACCACAGAAACAAACAACAATGAAACCTACGCTGATACGATTGCTGATGTTTGGCTGTTTGACAACCGAACACAACACACCTGCGGCAGAACGCCGTTTGGTGCGAGTATAAATCATACCCATAGGCATCTATTGCTACTTTGGTTTGCTGTAGTTAGAAAAATAGTTGCGAAGTATTTTCGTATAGTTCAAACACAAAGCGTCATAAACGCCAAATATTTTAACTCTTTATATGCTTTTGTGAAAACTTGAGTTTATTCTGTGCGCCACTGCGCAGACATATAAAAGAGTTCTTTGACCCTCCGCCCGAAGTTGCTCATTCTTGGCAACACAGCGTAGAATCAATGCAAAATTACTAAATTTTTTCTAAAAAACAAATTTCCTTCCAAAAAATTTGCAGTTAATGCACTTTTAGAGTATTTTATTGCAGTTTTTCGGCAAGAAAAACTTTTTTTTGATTATCTTGCTTTGTACAAATAAGATATGTTTTGTTGTCAGACAATGGTTCTTTTAGTTGCCATTCCCGACGAATCTGTTCTGCACCGATAGGATAGTTGCGTGACAGGACAGCACACTGCAGACCTTTGACCTGCTTTTTGGTGGTCGTTCGTTCTATTTTGTAGATATGCCCGAAAAAGTCGGTATTTAACTTGTCAGAGACATAAAGATGTGTGTTTCGGTCAAGTTTCTCCAAGCCATAATGCTCACTTATCCATTTGAACAAACCTGCCTTCATAAGTGCCGGGTGAGGTTCGTAGAGATAGATAAATGAGTAATTAGGATTTAGGAGTGAGGAATGTGTGTTTGCAGTAGAGTTTTGCTCGTCTTTTAGTTTAAGGCGGAGGGTTTTGAGATTCTGACCTTCGTCAGAATGAGGATTATTGAATAGATTCTGACCTTCGTCAGAATGAGGATTATTAAATAGATTCTGACCTTCGTCAGAATGAGGATAAGCGTCAGAATGAGGATAAGCGTCAGAATGAGGGAGAAGTTCTGAAATGATAAGTTCGGGGTTGTCGGTTAGTGGCTGTGTGAAGTCGATTAGCAGAAGCAGTTCTTTAACTTCACCACTTGTGCTGACGATATGAATTTGCTTTGTATGAGGTAATTGCCTAAGAGCAAGACTAATGTCAAGCATGGGCGAGAGTTTCACAAGCAACTGCTTTGTTCGCTTCTGCAAAATAGGGTATAGTAGTGTGAGGTCGGGACTGCAATCCGTCAGACTTACCACTTTCTGTCCTTCTTTACGCCGTGCAGGGTCAAGATACAGGCAGTCAAAGACTGTTGGAAGTTGCCCCGCCCCCTGCCCCCTCCCCGCAAGCGGGGTGGGAGAGTTAGTTGGATCGCTTTGCTGCCCAAAATCGGATGTTAGGAGGAAATCTTCAGCCGACGAGCAAACAACTGTTATGTCTCTGTCTTTGAGTAGAGAGAAATTATGTTGTGCAAGTCTGCATAGTTCTGCGTTTTGCTCAATGTAAAAGGTTTTCGCAAATTTCCGTGAAAGATAAAGTGTGTCTATTCCCATTCCGCCGGTAAGGTCGGCAAGCGTCTGTCCGTTTACCAAACTTGCTTTGTACATGGCAGTCTGTTCGGAAGATGCTTGCTCAAGCGATAAAGAAGGTGGCCACTGCCAATCGGCAATAGCCACTATCGTTGGAAATTTCAATTTACAATTCACAATTTACAATTTACAATTTACCCTCATCCTGCACGCTTGCGATGCGAAGCAACTTGTTTCAGGATCTTATTCCATATTATTTAGATTCTGACCTTCGTCAGAATGAGGACACAGATTCTGACCTTCGTCAGAATGAGGATACAGATTCTGACCTTCGTCAGAATGAGGACACAGATTGTGACCTTCGTCAGAATGAGGATACAGATTCTGACCTTAGTCAGAATGAGGACACAGATTCTTACCTTCGTTAGTTTGAGGATGCAGATTCTGAC
>JAFVAX010000099.1 GCA_017480285.1 Paludibacteraceae bacterium
CACTATGCAAGTATGCCGTTGAAGACTTCATAAAAGCCTTCCTTGACGACATTTGCAAGAACCTCAAACCGGCTAACGGCACACGAGTAGTACTGCAATTCGCTATCGACGGCACTTCTGCGAGTACCTTCGACACTCCTATGGGACGGCAGAACTACTCACTCTCGAACATCCTGCGACAGTGGGTACGCAGAAACGCCTATCAGGGCAAGTATCACCTGCAAGGCATTGTGGAAGAATCAATGATATTCGACTATGTTACCATTCCGCCAAAGGACGAAGACGGACTCCGTATGGATGCAGCACAGTTCGGCTTCCTGATTGAGCAATACCTCAAAGAAACGGAAAATATCGACTGCAAAGTCCGCATTGACGGCAACAACATTTTAGTAACCATTTTCTAATCTAACCGTTTTTCTATGCCGTCAGACATAGAGAAACGGTTTATTTTATTTTTTATGAAAAATACTTTTTATCTCGTTTTTTGTTTCTTGCTTTCTTTTGCTAACCTGAATGCAAAAGAAAAGAAACCTGCATGGCTTACTTCAGAACCTCAAGACGATGTGTATCAGGCAATCGGCACGGCATCACTTACGGAAACCGACTATCTGCGTAAGGCTGAAGAAAATGCCCTCTCAGAGTTGGCAAAACAGATAAGTGTAGTCGTTAACGAAGAATCATTCCTGACCTATCAAGAAAGAAACAACAATGGTGTTGTATCTTCAGCCGACGACTACCAACAACAGACGCAACTCTCTGTCAAGACGCTTATTGAAGGCTATAAACGGGTGGGCGACTATACCGACAAGAAATCAAAAACATATTATGTCTGCTACTCGCTTAACAAACTGACCTATAAAATGTCGTGTGAGAAAAAGCAAAGAGAGATAAGCGACCGCTGTCTTAGTTTCCTCAAACAAGCATCTGTGGCAGAAGTAGAAGGGCAACTCATACGCGCCATGCAACTCTACGAACAAGGACTCAAACAGGCCGAGCCTTGGCTGTTTCTTGAACTTAGTGGTGTGCATAACAATATGAAAGTAAACCTGCCAGTAGTACTATTACAATCGTATATGTCTGTGCTTGACAACCTCAAACTTGAAGCAACACCGACTCAAGTGGAAATAGCAGACGGGCAAGACAATGTCAATATAACCATCATCCTTACACGAAACAAAACCGCAATAGCAAACATACCCATCAACGCTGTCTTTGCGGAAGGTAGCGGAAACATAACATCAAATGCCAAAACCGATTCAGAAGGCAAGGCTGTCTTTACACTCAAATCACTTACAGGAAAACAGCAGAATGGCGAACTGCTATTCAGCATTGACCGCTCCATTCAAAACGATCTGCCACAGACATACCGTCAATATATCAGTCAGCAGACTTGGCCTACTGTAAGAGTTATAGTTACAAAACAAGCAACAGCCGTCAAAACAGCCTATCTTAACATTAAGAAAGGCGATATGCCGGCTGCAGAAAAACAAATAAGAGCTATCCTTGCAAACAACCATTTCAGCCTTACAGCCGACCCTACCGAAGCAGAAGTGTTTATTGATATGAAAACCGAACTGGAAGTGGCAGGAACGGTCAAAGGCGAGATGTACGACCTCAACGAGTGTCTTGTATCGCTACAAATGGATTTCTATAACTACTTGACCAACCAACTGCTCTTTACCTACAGCGTAAACCAACTTCGAGTGCTGACACCACAATCGGCAACAGTTGAACAAACAACCGCACAATGCACCCGCGAACTGATGAAAAAAGTGCAAAAAGAACTGCCAAAGAAGTTATAAAATCAACTATAATTTCCGATTATTTGCATATTTATTAAAAAATTATTAACTTTGCGGTAGAAAATACAAGTATCTGTAAAAAAATAATTGAAATAGATTAAAATCAAAATAAACATAAAGCCTATGAGGAAATAAGAGTTTATTGACATAAATATAAATAGCGTTTGCTCTATTTAGGATTCTTTCATCTCTCGACAATTTGAAACTTCATTCCGACAATTCAGCGAAACGCTCACATCAAGGTGTGGGCATTTTTGCGTATATTGGATGAAGTGGGAGTCGAGACCCGAAAGAACCAATAGATATTAAGCAGAAGTAGTCCACGCTTTTTATATTTTTCCACAAACATCTTGGGCTACGATGGAGTATCTGAAAAGCCAAAAAGTGAGTAGGGAAATGTAATTAAATGTTCTAATAAAAATGAAAAGATTTCTTTTTATTGCACTTGTTCTAACAAGTTGTTTGACTGTTTTTGGTCGTAAGAATGTCAAAACCATTCATGTAACACCCGACAATGCCACAATTTACCTAAATGGCAACGAAGTCGGCACAGGCAGTTATACTGTGAAATTCGATAGACACACGGAATTTGTTATGTTCAAACTTGTAGCCCCCGGCTATAAGACACGAACTGTCAAACTGCTTAGAGACAATCCGAAAGAGACAATTGAATACAAACTTCAACAAGACGAAGCTCTTCTGCAATCCGTCGGAAGTAGCGATGGTGTGGATATCGCTAACAAATGGATGAGCGTTGTTTGCAAAAAAGGGCTAACCGAAGACAAAGTATGGCGTCGTTTGATGAGCGTTGCTGTAGATAACTTTGAAAATGTGGAAGTTCGCGACAAAGCGGCAGGATGGATAAAAACGGCTTGGAAAGATACCAAATTTGAAAGCGGACAACTTGTGCGTACTCGTTTGGAAATAAGAATATCCGTAAACGGTGATGATGACGAACTGACCTACAAAATCAAACTATCATCCGAGATAAACGAAGATTACAACGATTGCTATGATGATCAATGTTTCGAAAAATACCCGCGAGTACTTAAAAAGTTCTATGATGTCATAAACGACTTGCAAAGTTCGCTTGGTTCAAACAATTAAAAATTCACAACTATGAAGCATAAACTTTTCATATTTATAGCATCCTTCATCTGCATAAATGCGTTTGCAGAAAAGAAAACCGATAAGTTGGATAATAATAAATGGAATTGGATTGAAGGTTCCGACAAGTATCAAACTGTAGCGATTGAAGACGGATATATGGTACTCAAAGCCAATAAAAAGAACAAAAAAGCATCCGACTATCAAAACTGCGCCAAAACATTTTGCAAATTACCTATAAGAGGTAAAGATAATTATAATCTCAGTATTAAATGTGAGGTTCCAGAATATAATGCAAAAAGTATATTCACAGTATTTTTCAATACAGACAAAAAATGTATGGATGATGAAGAAGGCAATGGTACTTTCAGCACAGCATATATAATGATGGTTGGCAATTATTGGCTTTTGACTCTACCTGATGGCAGGGTATTGAAGGACAAATTACCCGGAAAACTAAAAAAAGCCGACAACTTCCCATTTGAATTCAATATTGTCAAAAAAGGCAAGAATGTAACAATTGAAATCAATGGCATCCAAATCTTTGACGATGAATATATCATGACCGAACCTTGCATCGGCTTTATGGTACCTATTGATAATTCGCTCAAAATAGATGAAGTAAGTGTTGAACAAGCCTCAGAAGATGATTAGTACATTTTATGATGTAACAGCAGTCGCATATCAATAAAACTGCTGTTACATTGTTTTATTAAAAGAAAACTATATGAAAAAACTATTTTCTATATTTTTATGCTGTCTCACTTCGTTGCTTTGTGCTCAAAACAAAACAATAGCCCTTTTAGAACCTCGTATTGGCGAAGGCTCTACTGAAATTAGCGGAATGGAAAAAGCAATGGTAAGAGGCGAATTAAGAAAAGCAATCGTCAATATCAGTGGCTATGAAGCCGTTACCCGCCAAGACATCGACCAAATGATGAAAGAGCACGACTTCCAGCGAACCGGCTTGGTAAATAGCGAACAAATAAAAAAATTGGGTATCCTTTCTGGTGCTGATTTTATATGTGTCGCAACACTGACTAAATCCAATACCGAATTTTATCTTGAAGCCTACCTTATAAATTTGGAAACAGGCGCAATGTCTAACCCTGCTTCACAATATGGCGAACTATTAAATGGCAAACTTGCCAATCTATTCCCGGCATGTCAGGCTTTAGCAAAAGAACTACTATCAGGCAATGTGCCAACCGCTACAAATAGTCTAAAATACGATATGCCAACAAATAACAATACCAATTACTATTCTGAAACAACCTTAGGATTAAACTTGAAAATGATTTATGTAGAAGGTGGTAACTTTATGATGGGTTGTGGTCCTGAACAAGGAAACAACTGCTACCAAAATGAACAACCATCACACTCTGTATCATTAAATAGTTTTTATATTAGCGCTTTAGAAATAACCCAATCACAATGGGAAAAAGTGATGGGTATATCTATAAATGAGCAAAAAGAACAATCTGGTTATAGTCGATTATATGGTGTAGGTTCAAACTATCCTATGTACTATGTCAGTTGGAATGATGCTATGGAATTTTGCAAACAACTTAGCAAGAAGACGGGTAAGAACTACACCTTACCTACAGAGGCACAATGGGAGTATGCGGCTCGTGGTGGAAGATATTTCAACAACAAAAGATATGCCGGAGCAAAAGCAATAGACGATGTTGCATGGGCTTCACAAAATAGTCAAGCATCCGCTCACCAGTGTGGAGCAAAAAATGCAAATGAGCTTGGCATATACGATATGTCCGGCAATATAACCGAATGGTGTTTAGACTGGTACGACGATTATGATACCGACAATATAACCGACCCTGTAAATAATGAAAGAGGCACATTCAAAGTTTTAAGAGGAGGCTGTTGGGACAGCAAAAATACACAATGCAGAGTTTCATCAAGAGAATTTGACAAACCACAAACAAGACATTATAATTATGGGTTCCGGATTGTTTGCCTTCCTTAATCAAACTTCCAATATCAACTATCAAAAATCGTCTATTAATTATTGTAGCAGCGGTTGGTTTTTCTTACTATATTTTTCCAAGTCCTCATCACTCCACAATCCTACCTGCACTTGACCTATGTGCGTCTTATGAAGCAATAGCATACATAGTCTTGACTGACCTATACCGCCACCGATAGTAAGAGGTAAAGTATTGTTAAGAATAAGCCTATGATACTCAAATTGTTCCTTCTCCAACTGACCCGCTTCAAGAAGTTGGTTATGTAGCGAGTCGGCATCTACACGAATACCCATTGAAGAAATCTCAATCGGTTTTTGAAGAATAGGATACCAGATAAGAATGTCGCCATTCAACGACCAATCGTCGTAGTCTGCAGCACGGTCGTCGTGCTTCTCACCATTCGACAAACGATTGCCTATATTCTCAATAAAGACAGCACCATACTCTTTACAAACGGCCAACTCACGCTCTTTGGCTTTCATCGAAGGATATTGCTCTAACAACTGCTCTGATGTCAAAAAATGAATATGTTCAGGCAGGAATGGTTTTAACTCAGGATAGGTCTCAAAAATTTTGTATTCTGTGTTTTTGAGTGCGTTATATATGGTCTTAACAGTCTTTCTTAGATACTCCTCTGTCCTATTCTCACGCGTTATAACCTTCTCCCAGTCCCATTGGTCAACATACAGACTGTGTATATCGTCGGGTGTCTCAAAAGTGCGTATGGCATTCATATCGGTATATATGCCATAGCCTGCCGGCTGACTCATGTGATATAGTTTCATTCTTTTCCATTTGGCAAGCGAATGGACTATCTCTGCATTCTGCCCAAGTTGTGGCACATAGAACCTCACGGGTTGTTCCACGCCTGAGAGGTCATCGTTTAGTCCTATACCTGACTTGACAAACAAAGGTGCAGTAACACGCCTAAGACGCAACGCTGCAGACAACTGTTGTTGAAATGTATCTTTTACTAACTTAATGGCTTGTTCAGTCTCCATAATTTACAATTCACACTTTACAATTCACACTCTTATGATGTTTGCTCCGAGTGCATTAAGTCGTCCTTCTATATTCTCATACCCACGGTCAATCTGATCGATATGGTCAATCTTGCTTGTCCCATCTGCTGACATAGCAGCGAGCAGTAGTGCTATACCGGCACGGATATCCGGCGAGGTCATCTGTCCGGCTTTCAGACGGCGTTTCTTGTCGTGCCCTATGACAACAGCACGGTGCGGGTCGCAAAGTATTATCTGTGCACCCATATCTATAAGTTTGTCAACAAAGAACAAACGACTTTCAAACATCTTCTGATGAATAAGTACCGACCCCCGAGCCTGTGTTGCCACAACAAGCAGTACGGACAACAAGTCCGGCGTAAGCCCGGGCCAAGGAGCATCGGCAAACTGAAGTATCGAACCGTCCATAAAAGAGTCTATCTCATAATGCTCCTGTCGCGGGATAAACAAATCATCATCTCTTTGCTCAACCACAATACCCATACGACGGAATGCATCAGGGATAATTCCCAAATCAGGGATTGACACTTTGGGTATAATAATCTCACTCTCAGTCAGTGCCGCCATACCTATGAAACTGCCCACTTCAATCATATCGGGCAACACCGAATGTTCAGTGCCGTGCAATGCCCCGACACCTTCAATAGTAAGCAGGTTTGAACCAATACCATTTATTTTTGCACCCATACTGACAAGCATTTTTGACAGTTGTTGCAGATATGGCTCGCAGGCGGCATTGTATATTGTCGTTGTGCCTTTTGCCAATACTGCTGCCATAAGGATGTTGGCAGTACCTGTAACGGAGGCCTCGTCAAGCAACATATAGACACCTTTTAGTCCATCAGCCTGCAAGTAATAAGCTGATTTATCTGCCACATACTCAAGTTTTGCTCCAAGTTTCTGCAAGCCGATGAAATGCGTATCCAAGCGTCTTCTGCCAATCTTATCGCCTCCCGGGCGAGCATACAACACCTCTCCCATTCGGGCAAGCAACGGGCCAATCAACATCACCGAACCACGCAACTTTGCGCACTTCTGAAGAAAATCATCCGACTTCAGATAGTTATCATTCAGCGATTTTGCACAAAAGCAATACGATGACCTGTCTAACTTCGACACTTCTACGCCCATCTCCTGCAAAAGCAGAATAAGGTTTTGAATATCAAGTATGTCCGGCAGGTTATGTATAACTACCGGTTCCGTCGTCAGAAGCGTTGCACATATAACCTGCAATGCTTCGTTTTTTGCGCCCTGTACCGGCAAAGTGCCTTTCAATGAATGTCCA
This sequence comes from Paludibacteraceae bacterium, assembly GCA_017480285.1. Lineage (GTDB taxonomy): Bacteria > Bacteroidota > Bacteroidia > Bacteroidales > Paludibacteraceae > Colicola. The sequence goes on from JAFVAX010000099.1 coordinate 7,205, forward strand.
CCTTCTACTATAAATGATGCCATAAAATATAGTTTAATTCAAAAATTCAAAGATTCAAAGATTCAAAGATTCAAAAATTCAAAGATTCAAAAATTCAAAGATTCAAAAATTCAAAGATTCAAAAGAAAGTTGTATCCTCATGCTGCACGTTTACGATGCGAATACTTGGAGCAACTCGTTTCTGCATCTCATTTCCTCATGCTGAACTCGTTTCAGTTTCTTATCTTCACCATTAATTCTTCGTGCACTTCGGTGGCATTTTTGCCACCGAAAATTAAACTATCAATTATCACCTAAATAAAAACCACTTCAGGTTCAATTTGCACTCCAAACTTTTCTTTTACACTTTTTTGTATCGCTTCCGACAGAGCAAGTATATCTTTGCTTGTTGCACAACCACGATTAACCAACACAAGCGGTTGATTTTCATATACTGCCGCTCCTCCCATCTGTCTGCCTTTCCAACCGCATTGCTCAATCATCCACGCAGCAGGTATCTTTATCATACCTGACTGCTCAAAAGAAGGCACATTAGGATACTGACTTCGTATCTTTTCAAATTGCTCGACCGACACAAACGGGTTCTTGAAGAAACTGCCGGCACTGCCAATCTCACTCACTTCAGGCAGTTTATTTCGGCGTATCTTTACAACTGCTTCTCTTACTTTCAATGGCGTTGGCTCACCCTCAATCTCAGTCTTCAAATGACCGTAATCTAATCGCAGTTCCGAATGTTGCGACAAACGGAAACTCACACTCAACACTATAAAAGTACCTGTTTTTTGGTGCTTGAAAAAACTGTCGCGATAACCATATCGGCAATCTTCTTTCGTAAGCGTAACAACTTTCATCTCAGGCACATACAACGCATCTACTTTCTCTACGGTGTCTTTTAGTTCAACTCCGTATGCACCTATATTCTGCACAGCGGCAGCACCTACCACACCCGGTATATGCGACAGATTCTCCAATCCTCCATAGCCGGCGAGAATAGTTTGTTCTATGAGTTCGTCCATAACAACCCCACTCTCGGCTGTCCACAAATCCTCATCATGCCAAACATTCTTCATATTCGACACAAGCACCGTTCCTGAATAATCACCGGTAAAAAGCAAGTTACTCCCCTGCCCTATTGGGAGCAGGTTTTCTTCTCGATGCCCCTGCAGATAATCTACAAGTTCTTCAACATTGTCATATATAACCAACCGTCTCGCTTTTGCCGACAAACGGAAAGTATTGTATTTCAACAAGTCTGCATTTTCAATTATAGTCATAGGTGCATTTAGTTTTTAATCTCATACGCATCGCTTGGCATTCTCAAATCACCTCTTGGTGAGAGCGATACTGCCACTACTTTTGGTCCGTCGGGCAGACAACTGCGCTTAAACTGTTGAGTAAAGAAACGCCTCATAAACACATCGAGCCAATGCCTTATTGTTTCCGTGTCATACTCCTCCTCAAAGGCCGACGAAGCCAAATACGCTATCTTCTCGCGGCTGAAACCATAACGCAGGAAATAATACAAGAAAAAGTCATGCAACTCATACGGACCTATCTTATCCTCTGTCTTTTGAGCAATCTCACCTTCTTTGTCAGTAGGCAGAAGTTCAGGCGATACAGGCGTATCAATGATATCCATAAGCGTAGCACAAACTTCAGCACCAAAGCGGTTTTGTGCCTGATAACGAACCAAATAGCGCACAAGTGTTTTCGGGATACCTGCATTCACACCATACATTGACATGTGGTCTCCATTGTATGTAGCCCAACCTAATGCTAACTCCGACATATCGCCCGTACCAACAACAAGACCATTATATTTGTTAGCCAAATCCATCAGTATCTGCGTACGCTCGCGTGCCTGACTGTTCTCATAAGTGATATCGTGGTTTTCAGGGTTCTGCTCAATGTCATAGAAATGTTGCATCACAGCCTCACGTATAGGTATCTCGTGTTGTGATACACCTAAGAGGTCCATCAGCTTAAGAGCATTACGATAAGTCCTGTCCGAAGTGCCAAACCCGGGCATCGTTATTCCCATAACCTGCTTACGGCTAAAGCCTAACATATCTGCCGTCTGTACAGCAATAAGAAGTGCAAGTGTAGAGTCCAAACCGCCTGATATACCAATAAGCAAGGTCTGTGCTTTAGTATGTTCCCAACGACGGGCAAGAGCGGTGCATTGTATGAGCAAAGCATCTTCTGCGTAGTTCTCTTCTTGACCTTTAGTAGGTAGGAAAGGTGCAGAACAGAACTTGCGATGTTTGGGTTCTGTGCGTTCAGTAAGTTCAATAGGAGCCACATAAACCTTCTGATATTTAGCCTGCTGGTCTTTTGTAAAATTAGTGTTACGCTGGCGGTCAGTGCGAAGACACTCCACATCTATCTCTTGAATCTCAATGTGCGACTGACGCTGAAAACGGTCGCCCTCGCAGAGCATCTCACCGTTTTCCGCTATATAGGTACTACCAGAATAGACAACATCCGAAGTACTTTCGCCCCAACCCGAAGAGGTATAGACATACCCGCAATGAACACGAGCGGACTGCTGAGTTATCATCTGGCGACGAAAATCATTTTTCCCAACCAAACAGTTTGACGACGAGAGGTTGAAAATCAACTCCGCACCCTGTATGGCAAGTTGGGTGGAAGGAGGCAGTGGCGACCATAAGTCTTCGCACAACTCCACTCCGAAAGTGAAGCGGTTGGTCGAAAACAACAGGTTTGAACCAAATGGAACATCACCATTCCATAGATCAATCCTTTCCGAAGTGTTTCTGCCGGAAGCGAACCAGCGTTTCTCATAGAACTCGCCCGTATTAGGCAGGTTAATCTTGGGAACAACTCCTACCACCTCACCATCGGTCATCACGAAAGCACAGTTATACAAGTTGTTATCCACTTTCAACGGTGCTCCCACAATAACAACAATAGCCTGACCGCGGATATACTCACATATCTCCTGCAACACTTCAAGAGCATTTTTTTGCAACGATTGCAGGAAAAACAAATCACCACAAGTATAGCCTGTTATGGCAAGTTCAGGGAAGCATATCACTTCAACCTGTTCAGCCAACGCATCGTCTATCAACGACTTAATCTGCTTGCTGTTGTAGGCACAATCGGCAAGTTTTATTTTTGGAACGGCAGCCGCCACCCGTACAAAACCAAAATCTTCGGACATAAAACTACATTAAATACAATATAGCGCAAATATATAAAAAAACTGTCATTTTTGCAAATTTTGTCAGCACAATCATTCACTAACAGTCACAAAACTTAAAAATAATCAACAAGCAAATGCAAAGAAACTGCCAAAGCATATATTTGGCAGTTTCTTTTTGTTGGAATAATCTATTGATTTTCGATGACTTATTCTTCCTCTTTCTGTTGCTCTTGATATTCTTTCAAGAGTTTGTCTTGTACATCTTGCGGAACAAGTTGATATGAGTTGAACTTCATTGAGAAACTTGCACGACCGCCGGTGAGTGAACTCAGCGTTGTGGAATACGACGACAACTCTTTCAACGGTACTTGTGCCGTCAGGTGTTCAAAGCCTTTCTCAGAGTGCATACCCATAATCATACCACGACGACCTTGCATGTCTGACATCACATCACCCATCTTGTCAGAAGGAACGAACACATCAACATCGTAGATAGGTTCAAGAATCTTCGGACCTGCATTGCGGAAGGCTTCTGCAAAAGCATTACGACCTGCAAGACGGAAACTGATTTCGTTTGAGTCAACGGGGTGCATCTTACCATCATAAATGATAACGCGAACATCACGAGCATACGAACCGGTCAAAGGACCTTGCTCTATACGATCCATTATACCTTTCAATATAGCAGGAATAAAGCGAGCATCAATAGCTCCACCTACAATGGAGTTGATAAGAACCAACTTACCACCCCATTCCAAAGGTATCTCTTGTGTATCACGAACGGAAATCTTGTATTCCTGATTGCCAAACTTATATGTATCTTTTACAGGAGCACCTTCCTCGTATGGTTCTACAATAAGGTGTACTTCACCGAACTGACCTGCACCACCCGACTGTTTCTTATGACGATAGTCTGCACGAGCGGCTTTGGTGATGGTCTCACGATACGGAATCTTCGGTTCATCGAACTGAATCATCAGCTTATCGTTGTTCTCAAGACGCCATTTGAGAGTACGCAAGTGGAACTCGCCCTGACCGGAAACAATAGTCTGTTTCAACTCTTTCGATTGTTCTACAAGCCAAGTCGGATCCTCCTCGTGCATACGAGTAAGGAGTGCCGCAAGTTTCTCTTGTTCAGACTCTGTCTGCGGGCGGATAGCACGACGATATTTGGGTTCCGGATAAACGATAGGACCAAAACGCAACTCGCAATCTTTGGCGTTTAGAGTGTTGCCCGTACGAGTATCTTTGAGTTTAACAGTTGCACCTATGTCGCCTGCACGAAGTTCATCAATCGGAGTACGAAGCGAACCTGCAACGGTATAAAGTTGTGTAATACGCTCTTTACTTCCGCGATCCATGTTCTGCAAGTCATCGCCTGCCTTAACTGTTCCCTGCATTACGCGGAAATAGTTAACCTCACCGATATGCGGTTCAACCGAGGTTTTGAAGATAAACAGCGAAGTAGGTTTGCTTGCGTCTGCCTTTACTTCAGCACCGTCAGATGCTTTTTGCGGGAACTCGCTTGCACCCGGGATAATATCTCCCAAGAACTCCATCAAACGACGAACACCCATATCACGCTGTGCGCATACACAGAACACGGGGAATACATCACGACCTACAAGACCTTTGCGCAAGCCTTCGTTGGTCTCTGCTTCTGAAAGTTCGCCTTCTTCAAAGAACTTCTCCATCAAAGCCTCATCGTTTTCAGCAGCAGCCTCCAAAAGAGCACTGCGAAGTTCTTCGGCCTTTGCTTGTTGGTCTTGAGGAATGTCAACTATCTCAGGAACACCACCTTCAGGTTTCCAACGATACATCTTCATCTTCAAAACATCAACAACGGCGTTGAAACCTGCACCTACCGAAATAGGGAACTGAACAGGGACAACCTTATTTCCAAAACTCTCTTTGAGTTGCTCAAGTGTCTTGTCGAAATCAGCATTGTCGTGATCCAACTTGTTTATCAAGAATATAATAGGTTTATTAAGCCTTTCTGTATGGCGGAAATGGTTTTGTGTACCAACTTCTACTCCGTTAGCGGCATTAACCATCAGCACCGAAGCATCTGTTACATTAAGGGCGGTTATTGCACCACCTACAAAGTCATCAGAACCCGGGCAGTCGATGATATTGAGTTTGCGATTCAAAAATTCAATGTTTGTAACCGTGGCAAAGACTGAATAACCATATTCCTTTTCAACAGGGAAATAGTCGCTTACAGTGTTTTGTTGTTCAACCGTGCCACGACGCTTGATTATACCACTCTCAAAAAGCATTGACTCGATGAGAGTGGTTTTACCGGTGCCGGAGCCACCGAGTAACGAGATGTTCTTAATCTCACTTGCTTCAAAAACTTTCATAATATAGAATTTTTAGGGTTAATTTGCTGATTTTTTGCAAAAGCGGTGCAAGATACGAAATAATTGGTAAAAATAAAACATTTTATGTTATAAAACATAAAGAAATTGAGTTTTACAACAATTTATTACTTTATGTATTTCCGCATCTACTTTATAAATTTTCTTCCTTCTTGCACATATACGCCGTGTGGCATATTGACTGAATAAGCGACTTTTCTGCCGTCAATACCATAAATCGGCTTGTTAAAGTCAATCCCGACTATTTGTTCAGCTGTTGGTTGAAGGTTTGTAGTTTTGCCCAAAAGTGCCATTAGTGAGAACAGGGCATCAGAAACCTTACCTGTTTTAGGATTGAACAGTCCGTGGTTATACCAAGGTTCATACACATGATTATTGTATGGATTCTCTTCCGGAAACCAATAAAGAATACCAAGCATAAAATCCATATCTTTGACTGCATTTACCAAATCGTCTAAAAACGCTTTTTGTCCGGCAGGCGAAGCTGGCCAAGTAGATTGAAAATCGAATGTTGCGTCCGAACGATAGTAGTTGTTATAATAGCCCGTTTCCACTATCATCACAGGCTTGTCGGAGAAATTATTATGAAGAGCATTGAGCGTTGACTTAAGTACAGTTATACTATTATGCCATTCAGGATAATAACTAAGTCCTATAATATCGTAGTCCAAATCCCCCAATCGCTCATAAATACTCTTTGTAGCAGTCCAGTTGTTAGTTCTCTCGGTGTGGATAATGATTTTCGCATTCGGACATACCTCACGGCAAGCCTTTCCTGCCTGACTGAGAAGGTTCTTGAAGCGATCCCAGTTATTGTCTTTGTTATAATGACAATAATAGTTCCTTTTGCCCTCCGGTCCCCAGAGCATACCATAACTTATCTCATTTCCGGTCTGAATAAAATCAGGTGTCGCACCGCCGGCAACCATCTTTTCCAATACGGTTTTGGTATAGGAATAAACTGTGTCCGACAGTTGTTGCTCTGTAAGTGAGGTCCATTTTGCAGGTATCCATTGCGCTGCTGGGTCTGCCCAAGTATCGCTATAATGAAAGTCAAGCATAAACTGCATACCCGCATCTTTTATTCTCTTACCAAGAGCCAACACATAATCAACATCTTGCACCACGCCGGTATTGTTTGTCGGATTAACAAACAGTCGCACACGAGCGATATTGAAACCTGCATCGTCGCGGAAATACTCAAGCAAGTTACTTATCTTCTTACCATCCTTGCCCAAATACGATACATTGGCTTTTTCGTATTTGGTTAGCATCGATATATCACCACCTACATACTTTTCTTGTGCCTGCGCAAAGCAAAAAGCAAACAATAATAACGATAATAAAAATCTGTTTTTCATAGTTATATTCATTACAATAAGGTATTTTCAATTAAAAAAGGTCTATTCAAATAAATGAGGTCTTATTCAATTAAAAACAAGCGACTGCTTGCACGGCAGTCGCTCGTCTTATGATAAGAAAATTATTATTTTACTATTGAGAGGAATGTCTCGTCTTCAGCAAACTTAGCAAATTCGATGTCGTTTTGAGCCTGTGCTTTCAACGAAGCATCTTTGCTGATAGCGGTGCGAAGGTTGCTATAAACAGCGTCGCGGTCGTTTGTACGAGCACCTACAACAGCAAGCAGATAAGATGTTGTTGCGTTCGGATTCTTTACAGCAGAGAGAGTGCGACGAGCACCTGCGTAGTCTTCGTTAAGAATCTGTTGAACAGCAGCATTGTTCATCGAAGCACCGTTGTAGTTTGCAGCGTTGTAGTTACCTTTTATAGTATTCAATGTTGCAAGAGCAGCACCTGTGTTAGCCGAACCACCGGCTTTGCCGAGATACTCTTGGGCTTTGTCCAAGTCGCCTTGCTCCATAGCAGCGATACCAGCGTTGTAGTTTACATCAGCATCGGTCGGCTCAAGAGAGAGAGCGCGTTGGAAGCAACGCATAGCATCGCTTGTCTTACCCATAAGGAAATTAACAGCACCGAGGTTGTTGTATCCACGATATTCATTCGGGAATTGAGTTGTTACCTGTTGGAAAATCTTACCCTTTTCTACGATATTATTTGTAAGAGTAGCTGCATACAAAAGTTCCTCAACAGAAAGTTGTGCAGGATCTGATTTTGCCAACTCTGCAATCTCCTCGTCTGAACGACCGATAAGGTCAGTTACCAAAATCATACGCGAACGACGAAGTTGCGGGAGAATATCAGTTGCGATGTTCTTATAAACTTCCGAGAGGTTCTTAATTTGTGCTTCACGCTCCTCAGGATCGGTGTACATTGAAAGAACACGCAGTACCACTTCTTTGTCTTGGATATTGCTATTCTCCATAAGTTGTTGGAAACCTGCCCAGTCTTCTGCTGTAACATTTGATTCGATAGCAGCGTCCATTTTATTCTTTTTGAGTTGTTTCTTCAGGAAACTCTCTACTACTTTCTGACGATTTTCAGCCAATTTAGCGTTCAAATCTTCCTTACCATCAGGTGAAGCATAACCTGCTACTTCCAAACGGTTAACTTGTTTCTTCTCTGAAGCATTTACATCAGCAAGTGCTTGACCAAAGGCAACAACATCTTCTGCCTTAGTCTCGCTATTGCGAAGATTTGCTTGTTGGATAAGGAACATCACATCAGCCTCTTGCAAAGCTTGAACGATGCGTTGGAACTTGTCGGAAAGCATAACAGGACGGTTGTCAGAAGCAACCGCACGGGTAGCTGTTGCTATAACGCCTTCAGCGATTTCCATATCAGGAATGGCATCAGCTTCTTTTGAACCAATCTTTGCAGAGAAACGCAAAGCCAATTTTGATTTCATCATTCTTTTGTCGTAAGTGCAAGAGAAATTTTGAGTGAATTTAGCACCATTCTTGTAACTTACTGTCTTACCGGTCTCTTTTGATTTCTCACCGACATAAGTTACAGTCTCACCTGCAACAATCTCTTCGCTACCAAATTTCAAGATAGGAGTAACTTGAAGAACGGCTTTTTTCGGGAACTTCTTTGCCGGGAATGAACCGGTAATTGTACCTTCAATCATACCACCCTTAACTACCAATGGATTAGGAGTAACCTTCAAATCACTGGGTTTCTCAATGTTTTTGCCACAAGAAAGCATTACCAATGCTATCACAAGGGCTGACAGAAAAAATAAACTTTTTTTCATTTTTTTATATTGTTTGTTGTTAATTGTTGTCATTTTTTGCATAAGACGCTACAAAAATAATTTTTTTTTTTCAAAAATACAACTTTTTAAGACATTTTTTTGTATATTTGCACAAAATTTAGAAGAATGAAAACTGTTATATCCACCATAGAACACCTGCTTTTCACGCACCAAATGGTTGTTATTCCGACATTTGGCGCTTTTGTTCGCCAGCACAGAGATGCCTATTTCTTCGCAGAATCGCTCGTTCCACCCAAAGAAACCGTGGTCTTTAATCCTGACCTAACAGACAACGACGGTCTGCTTGCAACTACACTTATGCGTAGCAATAGTTTGACTTGGGCTGAAGCAAACAACGAAATAAGCAGATTTGTTTTAGGCTTAAAGCAAAGGCTTGAACATAAACGACCCGTTGCCATTGGCAGACTTGGCAGTATGGTTCTGTCGCATAACCGTTTGCTCTTTTTGCCATCGGATATGGCGTTTCTGCCACAAAACATTGGGATGCAGACCTTGCAACCGCAAAAACGCTTCACCGGCACTGTAACTATCAGTATCCGCAGAGATATTCTGCATTATGCAGCAGCTTGTTTTGCAGGACTCTGCCTGCTCGCTATACCTCTCAAAACCAACGACAACCGACAGACGGCGACCCTACTGCATACACCCGTATTAGTAAAAAAAAATAATCCTCAAAAGGCAGAAGTAACCAAATCATCAACTGACAACAAGCAACAAGCAGAAGTTCAACCAATCGTAGTAGAAGAACAGCCAACAACCACACCGGAAACATTGCAAATGCCTCAACCTTCTGACAATGGAAGGTTTCATATAGTGGTAGCAAGTATTGCCCCCGATAGAGCAGAAGCAATGCTTGAACAACTGCACAACCAAGGATATCTTCACGCAAAAGCAATGGACAACAACGGGCTTAAGCGCATCGTCATATCTTCATATTCTACCTTTGCAGATGCCCGTACTGCAATGTATCAAACACGCACAAACACCCCATACGACAAAGCGTGGATTCTGCAAGACAAATGACACCCGTTTTGTGTATATTTGATTTGGACGGCACATTGCTTAACACTATAACAGATTTGGGCAATGCGTGTAACTATGCGCTCAAAGCGTGTGGTATGCCGACACATTCACCTGACGAATATCCGCATCTTGTAGGCAACGGAGTGCGCAAACTCATAAGCAGAGCCTTACCAAAACAAAATAAAACAGAAGCGGATATTGACAAGGTAATGAAATATTTTGTGCCTTTTTACAACAAAAACAACTGTTTATATACCCATCCATACGATGGCATACCCGAACTTTTGCAACAACTGAAAGACTCGGACGCTCGTTTGGCTGTGGCATCAAACAAATACCAACAGGCAACCGACAAGATTGTGCAACATTTCTTTCCTAATACATTCAACCTTGTATGTGGCGAAAAACCCCCTCGTCCGCGCAAGCCTGACCCACAGATAATCAATGATATAAAAGCGACTTTCCCCGAATGTGAAAAAATCTTGTACATAGGTGATTCCGGTGTTGATATCGAAACAGCCCAAAATGCCAATGTACCAATCATTGCATGTACTTGGGGTTTTTGTACAAAGCAGGAAATAGAACTGGGGCAACCCGATTTTATCGTGAACAAACCATCCGAAATACTTAACTTCTTATGAGAAAACTATTATTGACAATATCTGTTTTAATTTTTCTTTTCAGTTGTACCGACAACAATAAACCCAAACCGCAAGACTACCTTTCGGCTGCCACTAATGCTATTGACTCGTGCCATTATGCACAAGCCAAACTATTACTTGACAGCGTACATATTTTATTCCCAAAGCAAGTTGACCAAAGGCGATTGGCAAAGTATTATTCCGACAGTATCGTCTATCTGGAGGCGCAACGAAGTTACCGTTATGCCGACAGCCTGCTTTCCGAACTTTTGGGCAAGAAGCAGGAACTGACAACCGCCTTCCGCCACGAACTGGACACCAACTATGAAGATATCGGACATTACATCTTGGCAGAACTGCGCACCGTGCGCAACACTACAAGATGCTTCTTGCAAGCAATGGTAAACGACGACGGCGAAACAGTAGTCAAGAGTTTTTATGTCGGACGCAAACTTATACAAGAACATTTAACACTCACCTCTACAGAAACCAACGAACAGATAACCGCACGAGGCAATAGTTATGAATTTAACGATGGCAGTTGGCACTCTATTCTTACTTTTGAAAACCAACAATCAAACGAGATTCTAAATTTTGTCAGTGCACACATTAACAATAAAATACAAATAATTCTCAACGACAAAGACTATAAGTATTTCCTTCGGGACAATGAGAAGAAAATGTTGCAATCAACCTATGAACTGAGCATCTTACTGAGCGATATCAAACGCCTCAAACAACAACGCGACCTGACGGAAACACAGATAACCATATGGAAAAGTAAACACAACAATGAATAATATGTTGTAAAACATAACAAAAAATTAACAATTTTCAAGAAAAATATGTAAATTTGCAGATAAAATGCAAAAACTACAAATAACATGCAGAATTTAACAGATTTTATAGCATCAGGCCTACTAAAGATAAAAGCCGTGAAACTTCAGCCTAAGAACCCGTTTGCTTGGGTAAACGGTTGGACTTCACCTGTTTATTTTGACAGTAGGAAACTGCTTTCATATCCAAGAGTACGCAATATAATAAAAGTAGAGATGGCACGGCTCCTGATGGAGCAATTCCCGCAGGTGGATGTTGTAGCAAGTGTAGCATCAAACGCCATCGCCATGGGAGCATTAGTGGCTGACACACTTTCTCTTCCGTTCGTTTATGTACATCCCGAGCCAAAAGACCACGGCTTCGAAAACCGTATTGAAGGCGACCTTAGGCCACGACAGAATGTAGTTGTCATTGAAGATCAAGTCAGTCTTGGTGTGAACAGCCTTAAGGTTGTAGATGCCTTAAGAAAAAACGGTTGCCAAGTCTTGGGCTTAGTTACTATTTTCGACTACGAACTGCCACAAACAAACAACACTTTTGCCAAAGACGAAGTACCTATTTACACACTATCAACTTTCGATGCAATCATAAGACATGCACTTGAAATAGGATATATCAGTGTGGAAGATGAGAAGATTTTGTTAAACTGGCAACAACACCCTGACCATTGGGGAAAGAAATAACTATGTCTGAAACAACCTATCATAGCCGACAAGAACGCATCATGGCTGATGCTGACAAGGTGTATGCCGCACTCGGCGACTTTCGCAACATTGAGAAAGTCAAACACCTTCTGCCACAAGACAAGATTTCCGAACTGGAATACGAAGCCGATTTCATAAGGTTCAAAGTTGATGGTCTTGGACAGAAAATATGTATCAAGATTTTAGAGCGTGAGGAGAACAAAACCCTCAAGTTCGGTGCAGACAATAGTCCTATCACTGCTAACTTCTGGATTCAACTCAAGCAAGTTGAACCCGGAGATACCCGACTTTTGCTGACACTGAAGGCCGACATACCAATGATGTTCAAGATGATGCTCGACCAGAAGATACAACAAGGAATGGACGATGCCGCCCGTATGATAGCACAAATGCCATTCAACGAATGGACCAATAACTAAACACTATGAAAAAATTTAGAGTACACCACGAAGGACGAAATATCATCATTTTTTTGAGTTTCTTGCTTCTTGCCGTAAATGTGCTTGTATTTTTATATACACCTAACTGGCTTTTTGCTGTAACCCTTGTTATTGCGGCATTACTGCTTTGTTTTGTTACATATTTTTTCCGCAACCCCGTACGCATCTTGCACATTAACGACAGGAACATGCTTATAGCACCGGCAGACGGCAGAGTGGTGGTTATCGAAGAAGTGGAAGAAACAGAGTTTTTTCACGACAAACGCCTGCAAGTCAGTATATTTATGTCGCCATTCAATGTACATGCCAACTGGTATCCGATTGAAGGCAATATCGTCTTATCCGAACACCAAAAAGGCAGACACATGGCAGCATGGCTACCCAAATCGAGTACGGAAAACGAACGCTCGCTTGTCGTTATTGAAACAGCCGACGGAGAAAAAATTGCCGTTCGACAAGTAGCAGGAGCAATGGCAAGACGTATCATCACATACGCCAAAACTAACGGCAAAGCCCATCGTAATGAACATTTAGGTTTTATCAAATTCGGCTCAAGAGTAGATATGTATCTGCCTTTAGACACTGAACTGTTTGTTTCAATCGGTGATCGAACGAAAGGCAACGAAACAATCATCGGACGACTGAACAAACCATTTGAAAATAAAAACAAGAACAACTAACTTTAAATCTAAATAGTATGAACAAGTTTGAAGAACTGTTTGCCCAGTATAATGTGCCGGCAAGCGACGAGCAAGTACAAAAAGAAGTGAAAGCCCTGTTAGACGCTCACTTCGAAGAAAATAACAATAAAGAGGTGTGGAAACAATGTCTGCACCAGATTGACCTCACCACTCTCAGTGCTGACGACACCGTTGCCAAAGTGCGCGGTATGGCTAACGCAGTAAATCATTTCCACGAACATTTTGCCGACATTCCCAATGTAGCGGCAATATGCGTTTACCCGGCAATGGTGGCTGATGTTCGCGACGAACTGAAAGACCCCGAAGTAGGCATCGCTTGCGTTACTGCAGGCTTCCCCGCTTCACAAACTTTCCTCGAAGTGAAAGTGGCAGAAACGGCAATGGCAATCAAAGCCGGTGCTACTGAGATAGATGTCGTTCTTTCTGTAGGTAAGTTCCTTGAAGGCAGATATGAAGAAGTGTACGACGAACTCTGCGAACTGCGTGCAGTATGCAAAGATGTACACCTCAAAGTGATACTTGAGACAGGTATGCTTCAGAGCGACGCCAACATCTACAAAGCATCTATTCTCGCTATGCAGGCAGGTTGCGATTTTATCAAGACCTCAACAGGTAAGATAAAAGTCAATGCCACACCCGAAGCATCGTATGTAATGTGCCGTGCTATAAAAGACTGGTTCGAGAAAACCGGCGAAAAGATATGCTTCAAACCGGCAGGCGGTGTTTCAACTACCGAAGAGGCAGTACAACACTATACCATAGTCAAGGAAGTGTTAGGCGAAGACTGGCTCAACAACAAGAGTTTCCGTTTCGGAGCATCCAGACTTGCCAACAACCTGCTTACAAGTATCGAAGGCAAAGAAGTTAAATACTTTTAATAGTTAATAAAGAAAAGTAGAAAGTCTAAAAAAGACTTTCTACTTGAATTTTAAGGAATGAATAAGATTGTAAAAAAACATTTCTATTCAGAAAATGTTGTAGGTTTAGTGGTGGAAGCACCACTTATTGCTCGTTCCCGTAAGGCGGGACATTTCGTTATTATTCGTGTTGATGACCATAGTGAGCGTGTTCCGCTGACAATAGCCGATGCAGACATTGAGAATGGTACTATCACCCTCATTGCTCAGCGTGTTGGAGTAAGCACTCGCAAGTTGGCTGAGTTGAACGAAGGCGAATCGCTTGCCGATGTTGTAGGTCCGCTCGGAAAGGCTACTGACATTCGCAAGTTTGGCACGGTGATTTGTGCTTGTGGCGGTGTGGGTGCTGCACCGATGTTGCCTATCGCAAGAGCACTTAAACAAGCAGGAAACAAGGTCATTACCGTTACTGCCGCCAGAAACAAAGACCTGCTACTGCTGAAAGATCAGTTACGCGAAGTGAGCGATGAGTTAGTCGTTATGACCGACGATGGTTCAGAAGGTACAAAAGGCTTGGTTACCAATGGCATAGAGACAATTATCCAACGCGAAAAGGTTGATAAATGTATTACCATCGGTCCTGCCATAATGATGAAGTTTGTAGCCTTGCTCACAAAGAAATATAACATCCCTACAGATGCCAGCCTGAACACCATAATGGTTGACGGTACCGGTATGTGTGGTGCATGTCGTGTAACAGTTGGCGGAAAAACCAAGTTTGTATGCGTTGACGGACCTGAGTTTGACGCTCACGAAGTTGATTTCGACGAGATGCTCAAACGCCTAACCACCTATCGCACAGAAGAAAAAGAAGCGATGGACGCTTATATGGCGAAAGAGAATCAGAATAAGGAAGCCGAAAAAAACTCTGAAAACCCGACAACAGAGTTAAAAGCCAAAGACCGTGTTGCCATACCCCGTGTCAAGATGCCCGAACTTGAACCTCAAGAGCGCAGACATCTGCTTCGTGCTGAGGTCAACCAAGGTCTCGCGCTTGAGCAGGCAATGACAGAAGCCAAACGCTGTCTTAATTGTGCAAAACCAACTTGTGTAGAAGGTTGTCCTGTAAACATCAACATACCGGCTTTTGTTAAGCAAATAGAGAAAGGCAATATACAAAAAGCCGCCGATATCATTCACGAGAGTTCCTCGC
>JAFVAX010000100.1 GCA_017480285.1 Paludibacteraceae bacterium
AGGCTATCAGTTGCTCTCTACCTCGAAGTTCTATACAGAGTATTACTTCCCTGTAACCTATAGCAAGGTGCCTAACGGCGCACAAGTAAGTGTAACGGCATACTCAGGTAAAGCCGGTGCAGGCGACCAAGGTTGGAACTATATCACTTTGCCGTATGTACATCGCTATACTACTTCGGTTAATCCTGAAAACCCGCTACTTGTAAGCGAACTCACTGAAGATAATAACACCTTCTGGCAGCATGTGGTAACCGACTTGTTACCTGTCAGTCCGTTCTACTATCAGTGTTCAGAGTCGGGCAATCTGACCTTCACCGAAGGTAACTTGCAGAAGCAGAAACCGGCACAAGAGTCTGCCCGTCCGCTCACACAATGGCTACAACTCTTGTATGGCAAGGCAGAATCGGCAAGTTTTGACGAGATGAATATCTTCCTGCATCCTGACAAGTTCACAGCCGGTTATGAGACAGGCTTTGATATGCAGAAGATGTCGCTCGAGAGCACCCGTCCGCTCTTGTACTCACCAATGGCTTGTGGCAACCTCGCTATGGTGGCAGTGCCCGACACGATGGCAGAACAGAGCACCATACCTGTAACAGTCTTTGCTCCTCAGAAACAAGAGATGTCGTTCTCGCTCGGTTCGTTCGACTATACCGACCGTCTAAGCCATGTATGGCTTATCGACAAGGAGTTAGGCAGACAAACCGACCTTCTCTTCGCCGACTACGAGTATATGGCAGAACAGGGCACGACCGCCGGACGCTTCTATGTTCGTGCAGAGTTCCGTAAGATTGACATACCGACAGATATCGAGACCGACGGCACAACCGATGACAAGGACAAACTTGAGATTGAAGTCAAAGGTTTGGACATCAATATCAGTGGCTTGAAGCAAGGCGAGTATGTCCGCTTGTATGACGCTGTTGGCAAACTCGTCAGAGAGCAAAAAGCCGATGAAAACGGCACTGCAATTGTAACAGCGTCAAAAACGGGTGTTTATTTGTTGCAGACAGATAAACTGCTTAAAAAGGTTACAATAGTAGCCTTATAGTAAGGTGAAAAGTGAAAAAAACGCAAGCCTCAAAAAGACTTGCGTTTTTTTTTGTTAGATTTTTAGATGTCTTAGACCGATTTCAATTTCTAACTTTCAATTAGAAAGGCAGGTCGGTGCTTTCGTCGGCACTGCTGTTGAACGGGTCGGTATTTGCCGCAGCGGCTGATTGTGCAGCATTAGCCATAGGTTGAGCGGCTGGAGCAGGTGCGGGCTGAGCGGCAGGTTGAGCAGGTTGAGCAGGAACGACACCTTGTTGTACTTTCCAAGCACGGATAGAGGTGTACCAACGACCGTTGAACTCGCGGCTGTCGATATCAAAATTGACGGTAATGACATCATCCACTTCACAAGGGTTAGCGTTGATTTTATCTTCGCCAAACATCTCGATAGCCACTTTCTTTGGGTATTGCTCTTGCGTCTCAAGAATAAAGGTTTTCAGTTGCCAAGGGTTGCCTGTACGCTGACTTGTACCTTGTTGCAGAGGCAGTACTTGAACGACCTTGCCTGTTATTGTAAGATCCATTGTTTATTGATTTTTAATTATTTTAATAACTCTTGTTTAACTCGCGATAAAGGCGAGTAGTGCTGTTAGATCCTGAAACAAGTTCAGGACGAGGGTGGAGATCCTGAAACAAGTTCAAGATGAGGGGTGAAACAAGTTCAGGATGAGTGTCGCTTATTGTTTAATAGCGGCAACGCCGGGGAGAACTTTACCTTCGATAGCCTCGAGCAGTGCGCCACCACCTGTTGATATATAACTTACTTTGTCAGCCATACCGAACTTGTTGATACAAGCCACTGAGTCGCCACCACCGATAAGCGAGTAAGCACCTTCGGCTGTTGCGTCTGCGATAGCCTCAGCGATGGCTTTCGAACCGCCTGTGAAGGCTTCGAACTCGAACACGCCGGCAGGACCGTTCCAAAGTATAGTCTTTGCACCTTTGATGGCATCAGCAAAGAGTTTGCGTGTCTCAGGTCCGGCATCCATACCTTCCCATCCGTCGGGAATGTTTTTAGCATCAACGACTTGTGTGTTAGCATCGTTGGAGAAGTTGTCGGCTGCCACGCAGTCGGTACCGAGTACAAGGTTAACGCCTTTCTGTTTTGCTTGTTTGATGATGTCGAGAGCAAGTTCGAGTTTGTCGTCCTCGCAGATAGAGTTGCCTATCTTACCGCCTTGTGCTTTTGCAAAGGTATAGGTCATACCACCGCAGAGAATGAGGTTATCAACCTTGTCCATAAGGTTCTCGATGATACCTATTTTAGTAGATACTTTTGAGCCGCCCATGATGGCTGTAAAGGGGTGTTTGATGTTTGAGAGGATGTTATCAACAGCCTGTACTTCTTTTTCCATGAGCAGTCCGAGCATCTTGTGGTCGGCATCGAAATAGTCGGCTATAACGGCAGTAGAGGCGTGTTTGCGGTGGGCGGTACCGAAAGCGTCGTTGACATAGCAGTCAGCATAACTTGCAAGTGTCTTAGCGAACTCTTTCTGACGCTCTTTCATTTCTTTTTTAGCCGATTCGTACATTGGGTCGTCTTTCTCAATACCAACGGGTTTGCCTTCTTCTTCGGGATAGAAACGGAGGTTCTCAAGCAGGAGTACTTCGCCTTGTTTGAGTGCGGCTGCTGCGTCGTGAGCCTTAGCGCAGTCGGGTGCAAACTGAACGGGTGTGCCAAGAGCTGCTGCAACAGCGTCTTTTATCTGACCGAGTGAGAGTGAGGGTTTAACTTTGCCTTTTGGTTTGCCCATGTGCGACATGATGATAAGCGCACCGCCATCGGCGAGAATCTTTTTGAGTGTAGGCAGCGCACCGCGGATACGAGTGTCGTCTGTAATGATACCCTGTTCATTCAAAGGAACATTAAAATCAACGCGGACAATAGCTTTTTTGCCTGCAAAATTGAAATTGTTGATAGTCATAGTATTTATATTTTAGTTATGAGTTAAAAATTCACCACTATAAGTACGCAAATTTACAAAAAAGTTGCGTAAAAACAAACTTTTGCAATAAATTTCGTATTTTTTACCAAAATTATTGCAAAAATCTTATTTTTTTTGTAGATTTGCACGATATATACCAATTTACAATTTACCCTCATTTTGACGAAAGTCAGAATCTAAAGAAGAAGGAGATCCTGAAACAAGTTCAGGATGAGGACTGAAACAAGTTCAGGATGAGGATACAAATTTTTGAATCTTTGAATTATTAAATAATTTATCTATATGGGTTTATTTTCATTGACACAAGAGGTAGCCATTGACCTTGGAACAGCCAACACAGTCATTATATCTGACGACAAGGTATTAGTAAATGAGCCGTCGGTAGTGGCATACGACATGCGTACGAACGAGTTGGTGGCTGTCGGAAAGAAAGCACAACAAATGATAGGCAAAGGCGGTAACAAGATTGGTACTGTTCGTCCTTTGCGTGATGGTGTTATAGCCGATTTCACATACTGCGAGATGATGATACGCGGTATGATAGACATGCTTCCTAAGAAGAGCCGTCTGTTCACCCCTTCGCTTCGTATGGTGGTATGTATCCCTTCAGGCAGTACGGAAGTAGATATTCGTGCCATTCGCGACTCGTCGGAGCACGCCGGTGGCAGAGATGTATATATGATCTACGAGCCTATGGCTGCAGCGATAGGTATAGGTATAGATGTTGAGAGTCCAAAAGGCTGTATGATAGTTGATATCGGCGGTGGTACGACGGAGATTGCCGTTATCTCGCTTGGCGGAATAGTGGCAAACAAATCTATAAAAGTAGCAGGCGACGAACTCAACGAGGACATCATACACTACATGGGTAGCATGCACAACCTTCGTATTGAGGAGCCTATGGCAGAGCGAATAAAGATACAGGTAGGTAGTGCCTTGACTGAACTTGAGAACCCGCCAGAGGACTTCAGGGTTATAGGTCCTAACAAGGTAACATCGCTCCCGATGGAAGTGCCTATATCGTATCAAGAGATAGCCCACTGTCTTGAGAAGAGTATCTCGAAGATTGAGAATGCCGTTCTGAACGCTCTTGAGATTACTCCTTCGGAACTTTATGCCGACATCGTACAAGACGGTATTTTCCTGACGGGTGGCGGTGCATTGCTTCACGGACTTGCCAAGCGTCTGACCGACAAGATAACCATTCCTTTCCATGTGGCTGACGACCCGCTTATGGCAGTGGCACGCGGTACGGGAATAGCACTGAAAAATATACACAACTACAATTTCTTGATTAGATAACACATCCGAGATTTTGTTATAAACAATGAAATCCTTATTGCGTTTTTTGCAACAGTATAGCGTCTTACTTCTGTTTTTAGTATTGGAAGTAGTGGCGTTATACTTGTTTTTTTCACGCAACAGGTTTCAACAGAGCGGTTTTCTCACAACAGCCAACGCCGTTCTTGGCAAGATAGGCAAAGTAGAGGCAAAAGCAGAGGGTTATTTGTCGTTAAGACAGGAGAACAAGTTGCTACTTGAAGAAAACGCAAGATTACACGAACTTTTAGCCACACATACAATAGCCGACACACTGCTTCAAGCCACTGGAAAAACCGAACAAACAAGGTTCGTGGCGGCAAATGTGGTACATTGGTTTCACCGTTCAAGACAGGCTTTTCTGACTATTGACAAAGGCTCGGCTGACAGTGTTGCAATAGGTATGGGCGTGGTAAGCAACATGGGAATAGTGGGTGTTACGAGTGCCGTAACGGAGCATTACAGTTTGGTTATGCCCGTTATAAGCGAGGATTTCAAGGTCAATGCACTACTGAAAAAACAGGGTTATACAGGGCTTCTGTGTTGGCACGGACCGAGCGAACATACGGCAGATTTGGAAGATGTAGTACAGCATGTTGAGGTAGAGGTAGGCGACACTGTGGTTACAAGTGCTCTGTCGGCATTGTTCACAGAAGGAATAAACATAGGCACTATTGAGAGTGTTGAAGCAGTGCCTACAGAGGCTTACTATAACTTGAAAGTGAGGCTTACAACCGATTACAGACGGCTAAGGTCGGTATATGTAATCCGTCAGGCAAACCAAAAAGAGAGGGAGCAGTTAGAAAAGAA
This sequence comes from Paludibacteraceae bacterium, assembly GCA_017480285.1. Classification (GTDB taxonomy): domain Bacteria; phylum Bacteroidota; class Bacteroidia; order Bacteroidales; family Paludibacteraceae; genus Colicola. The sequence continues at coordinate 5,130 of JAFVAX010000100.1, forward strand.
ATGAATATAGCGGTTAGCAACATATTACGCTTTGTGGTGGTCATAATAGTGCAAGTGGTACTGCTCAATCATCTGCATTTCACGCCACTCTTGACTCCGATGCTGTATGTATGGTGTCTTCTTATGTTGCCGGTCAAACTACCCAAATGGGCAGAACTGCTCATAGGTTTTGGTTTGGGACTCTTGATGGACATCTCAACTAACACACTCGGTTTGCAGACCTTCTCGTGCGTCTTGATAGCCTTTCTAAGGCCGATGATACTGAGAAACGCAGTGCCGGACTGGGAACGCCTGCTTGCTTCGCCGACAATGCACGAAATAGGGTGGGGGGCATATTTGAAAACAGTTATACCACTCACATTCTTGCACCACTCAATAGTTATACTTATGCAGAACTTTTCATTGGCAGGAATAGAATATACATTGGCAAACATCTTTTTATCAACTATAGTAGCAGTGCTTACAATGATTGTCTGCGATTTGTTTTTATATAGGCCATAACAGTGCTCAACGACCCTAATTATAACCGCCGGTATTTGTTTGTAATCGTAACATTGCTCGTTACAAGCATTTTCCTTTTTAGGCTTGCTTCTATGCAGTTGTTTGACGACTCCACGAGAAAGAAAGCCGACTCGAATGCTATACTAAGGCAATATATCTACCCGCCACGCGGACTTATATACGACAGAAACGGCAAACTCATTGTATCTAACCAGCCGGTGTATGAGGTATGTCTGACGATGCGTGAGTTGCGCCATAAGTTTGACACTGTAGCCTTCTGTCAGACGCTTAATATCGACACTACCGCTTTCAACAACCGTATAAGACAAATCAAAGATCGGCGGATCAACCGCGGCTATTCGTATGTAACGCCACAGGTTTTTCTTTCCAACCTCTCGATAGAAGACATAGCAGCCCTGCAGGAAAATATGTACAGGTTTTCGGGCGTGAGTATCAACAAACGCACACTGCGCAGCTACACCTATCCTATGGCGGCGCACTTGCTTGGCAGTGTCGGTGAGGTGTCGCAAAAAGACTTGGACAACGATGCCTACTACACAGCAGGCGACTATGCCGGCAGAGACGGACTGGAGCGCACCTACGAGAAACAACTGCGGGGCAAGAAAGGTGTGAAACTGCTGATGCGTGATTTTAGAGGGAAAATAAAGGGCGCATACAAAGACGGTGAATACGACGAGGAGGCTGAGAAAGGTGAGAACCTCACTATTGGTCTTGACTACAAACTACAACTGCTTGCAGAGCGACTCTTGCAGGGCAAAGTAGGTAGTATAGTGGCTCTTGAACCGTCAACGGGCGAGGTGCTTGCCTTGGCATCCAATCCGTCGTGGAACCCCGAAATGCTTGTGGGCAAACAGCGTTCAACCAACTATAACATTCTGCTTCACGATAGCATTAAACCGCTGCTAAACAGAGCCACACAGGCTATGTATCCGCCCGGTTCGACATTTAAGACAGTGCAGGCATTAGTTTGCCTTCAGAACGAAGGGATAACCCCACTGACATACTATCCTTGTAGCGGTAAAAACTCGCTACCGATAAGTTGTACGCACTCACACGGCTCACCCGTGAGTTTGCTTAGTGCAATAGAACAGAGTTGTAACCCGTATTTCTGGCGGGCTTTTCAAGATATGTTAGAGAAGGGTGGGGGATATAAAAACCAACATATATACTTCCGTGAGCGCTACGACCTATGGCGCGAGAGCGTTATGCGCTTCGGATTAGGCAGTCGCTTTACCGACTCTGACATAGCCGACCTTCGCGGCGGAAGCATACCTAAAACAAGTTTCTACGACAAATACTATGGCGTAACGGGTTGGAAAGCCATCACTATACGCAGTTTGTCGATAGGGCAGGGCGAGATTTTGCTCACACCGCTTCAAATAGCCAATATGGGCGCAACAATAGCCAACGGCGGATACTTTATAACCCCGCACCTCTTACACGCCGACACAATGCTTCTACACCGCCACGAGACAAACATAAAAAAAGAGTATTTCGATTTGGTCAAAGAAGGTATGCGAAGAGTGATGACCAACGGTACGGGCAGGCACTTTAAGCCAAGAGATATAGAGATGGCTGGCAAGACGGGAACGGCACAAGCAGGAAAAGACAAGAAAGACCACTCTATCTTTATGGGTTTTGCACCGGTTGACAAACCTCAGATAGCCGTAGCGGTAGTGATTGAAAACTCAGGTTTCGGAGCCACTTGGGCAGGACCTATGGCAAGTCTTATTATAGAGCAATATCTAAACGATACGATAGAAAGAACAGACTTATTGGAGAGATTGGAAAACTCACAACTGAACAAAGATGTCAAGAGACGGTAATATACTGAAAAACATTGACTGGCTGACATTTGCACTGTATATAGTGCTGATGCTGTTCGGTTTGTTCTGTATCAACAGTGCCACCTACGACCCTGAGCAGGACTCGCCTTGGAGTATGTTAAATCTGCACTCAAGAGCAGGCAGACAACTGATGTGGATGGGTATTTCTGTTGCTTTTTGCAGTGTTTTTTTGCTCATTGACTACAAGACCTACGAGACAGTTGCCAATATCGTATATTTCGCCTGTCTGGCAGTACTCATTGTTACACCTTTCTTGTCGCACGACACAAAAGGCAGCCTGAGTTGGATATACATAGGTTCGTTTCAGTTTCAGCCTGCCGAGTTTGCCAAGATAGCCACAGCACTTATGATTGCCAAAGTAATGAGCCGGTACGGCTACAAAGTGCGCGGATGGATGGACCTGATAAAACCTATTATATTTGTTGGTTTACCGATGGTTATCATAGCCGTATGGCAAAAAGAAACCGGTTCGGCACTCGTTTTTTTGGCATTCTTTCTTGTGTTTTATCGTGAAGGAATGACAAGTTATCTGCTACTTTTCGGACTTTATTTAGTAGTTGCAGTCATCGCTATAATAAGATTTTCTCTTCTGACTTTCCCGTTTGGAGTAAGCATAAATTTAGGTTATTTAATTGTCTTATTGCTTCAACAATCAATAGTTATGTACTATCTTTTCTTCCGATTTCATCGGGAAAAAGAGAGTCTTGCAGTGCTTCTTACGACATTCATTCCGCTTCTTGCAGGATATATAGTAGCGATATGGAAACCTTTCAATCTTAATTTCGTAATGTTCGGCATAGGCCTTTTAACTATATTGTACTTACTTTTTATATATCTTTTCCGCTACCGTCGGCAAGAATATCTCTTCCTGTTGCTTTTTGCTATCTGCAGTCTCGGCCTTGCTATGTCAAGCAAATTTATTTTCAACCACCTGCCGCAACACCACCAAGACCGTATTGAGTTTCAACTCGGTATGAAGGAAGATATCCACGGCATAGGATATAATGTCAATCAAGCCCGTATAGCCATAGGCTCGGGCGGTCTGACAGGAAAAGGCTATTTGCAAGGCACACAAACAAAACTGAAGTTTGTACCAGAACAGGCAACCGACTTTATTTTCTGTACTGTTGGGGAAGAATTTGGGTTTATAGGTTGCTTCTTATTGTTGTTTATATATTCCGTATTTATCCTCAGGATGTTCTATGTTGCTGAACGACAGAAAGATAAGTTCAGTATGATATATATTTATTCGGTTGCGTGCATTTTCCTTTTCCATGTAACGATAAACATAGGAATGGTATTAGGACTGCTGCCTGTTATTGGTATTCCGCTGCCATTTTTAAGTTATGGCGGTTCGTCGATGTTAGGATTTTCAATACTGATATTCATATATTTACGCTTAGACGCTTCACGCGTTGAAAAAATGAACGGATAATGATTTTAGATTACGACATAGTAGTAGTAGGTGGCGGACACGCCGGACTTGAAGCAGCCACAGCCGCAGCCACGATGGGTAGCAGAACACTGCTCATTACGATGGACATGAACAAACTTGGGCAGATGAGTTGCAACCCTGCCATAGGCGGTATAGCCAAAGGTCAGATAGTCAGGGAGATAGATGCACTCGGTGGACATCAGGGGATAGTAACCGACCGTAGTGCCATTCAGTTTCGTATGCTCAATAAGTCGAAAGGTGCCGCTATGTGGTCGCCAAGAAGTCAGGCTGACAGAAAACGCTATATTGAAGAATGGACGAAGGTATGCACAGAAACGCCAAACCTCTTTATCTGGCAGGATACTGCAACTGAAATACTCGTTGAAAACGGGAAAATAAGAGGCATCAAGACGCAGTTAGGCGTGCATATTAACGCCCGCGCTGTCATACTCACGAACGGCACATTCCTTAACGGACTTATGCACTTCGGACAAAAAAAGGTGGGTGGTGGCAGAATAAGCGAACCTGCAAGTTTCGGCTTGACAGAACAACTATGCAATTTGGGCTTCAAGACCGACAGAATGAAAACCGGCACGCCCTGCAGAATAGACAAAAGAAGTATCGATTTCAACAAGATGGCAGAACAGAAAGGCGACGACGATTGGCATAAGTTCTCGTACCTGCCACAGGTGAAACGCGAACTCAAACAGATGAGTTGCTATATAACTTATACCAACGAAAAGACACACAACATACTTAGGCAACATCTTGACGAAAGTCCTATGTACAATGGTCAGATACATAGCATAGGTCCCAGATACTGCCCGAGTATAGAAACGAAAATTGTTACTTTTGCCGACAAGCCGGCACACCAACTTTTTATTGAACCTGAAGGAGTTGATTCAAACGAATACTACCTGAACGGTTTTTCATCGTCGATGCCGATGGAAGTGCAGTTTGAGGCCATACATACCATAGAGGGTTTGGAAAACGCTGTATTCTACCGCCCGGGATATGCTATTGAATACGACTTTTTTGACCCTACACAACTCTTGCACACACTTGAAACAAAAATAATAGAGAACTTGTTTTTTGCCGGTCAGATAAACGGCACAACAGGCTATTAGGAAGCAGCCGGACAAGGACTCGTAGCCGGAATAAACGCACATAGAAAAATCAACAACCTAAGCAGTTTTGTACTAAAAAGAGACGAAGCTTATATAGGCGTTTTGATTGACGATTTAGTTAATAAGGGTGTTGATGAGCCTTATCGTATGTTCACTTCAAGAGCGGAATATCGTATCCTTTTACGGCAGGATAATGCCGACAGCCGACTAACGGAAATGGGGTATAATATAGGTCTTGCTGACAAAGAGAGATACTCACATTTCACTAAAAAACAAACACTGATAAAAGAGTTTATAGAGTACTTGAACAGTACTAAGATTAAGCCTGAGGAAATAAACTCTGTGCTTGAAGCGGCAGGAACCAACCGTACGGAACACTCGCTTAGCGCAGCAAATATTTTGCTCCGTCCGCAGATAACAATGGATAATCTATTGGAGCAGTTGCCTGAACTTCGAAGCCATGCAGACCTCTTAGGCGATATAAGAGAAGAGGTGTTAGAAGAGGCAGAGATACAAATCAAATACGCCGGATATATAGAGCGCGAGAAACTTGCAGCCGACAAACTTCGCAGGTTAGACTCTATAAAAATCCCGTCATCGCTTGATTTCAACACACTGCAATCACTCACAACGGAAGCGCGACAAAAACTGCAGAAAATTCGTCCGCAAACCATAGGACAAGCATCGCATATACCCGGTGTGTCGCCCAACGATATTTCAGTACTTCTCGTATATTTAGGTAGATAATAAACTATTGTTCCACGTGGAACAAAATTAAAATAACTAACTAAAAAACAACAGTTATGAACGAACAACAAATTAAGAAAATCATTCGAAATGTACCGGATTTTCCAAAAAAAGGAATACAGTTCAAAGACCTTACAACGGCATTTTTGAAGGCCGAATGTAATCAGTGGTTCGAAGAAAAACTGACCGAACATTACAAAGAATTAGGCATAACAAAGATATGCGGAATTGAGTCGCGTGGATTTATAATTGCGCCATTAGTAGCAAATAAGTTAGGTGTAGGATTTGTACCTGTCAGAAAAAAAGGAAAACTACCTGCCGACACAATAGAAGAAAGCTATAGCAAGGAATACGGAATTGATACAATAGAAATACACAAAGACGCAATAACGGAAAACGATGTTGTGATGATTCACGACGACTTACTCGCTACAGGAGGCACAATGCTCGCTGCTATACATCTTATGAAAAAAGCAGGGGTTAAGAAAATTTATACAAGTTTTCTTGTTGAACTCGACGGCTTAAAAGGGCGAGACATACTTCAAAACGAAGCGGAAGTCTTTTCGCTCATACACTATTAAAACTAAACATAGATTGATTGTAAATCATTAAACATATTTGTTTATTAAATCTACAAAAAAATGGGAAACATAAGCCAACATATAAGAGATATACTTCAATCGCTACCTGAAAAGCCCGGGGTATATCAACACCTAAATAAAGAAGGTGAAATAATTTATGTTGGTAAAGCCAAAAATTTGAAACGGCGAGTGAGTTCATATTTTATGAAAGAACACGACTCGTTCAAGACAAATGTACTCGTCAAGAATATAGCAGATATACATTATATAGTGGTTGAATCAGAACAAGATGCGTTTCTCTTAGAGAATAATCTTATAAAACAATATCAACCTAAATATAATATATTGCTCAAAGACGGCAAGAGTTACCCGTCGATTTGCATCACAAAAGAGGAATATCCGCGTGTATTCAAAACAAGAAACAGAGATAAAAAAACAGGGGAATTTTATGGTCCATACAGCTATTCAAATACTGTAGATTTAATACTTGAACTTATACACAAGATTTATCCGATAAGGACTTGCCGATACCCTTTAACGAAAGAGAATATACAGAAAAGTAAATACAAAGTTTGCCTAAAATATCATTTAGAACTATGTAATGGTGTATGTGAAAATAAAGTATCAAGAGAAGAATATAAAGAATTAATAGAACAAATACGCCAACTAATAAAGGGTAATGCTACGGAAATAGTAAAAGAATTAAAAACAGAGATGAACGAATATGCAGAAAAATTAGAGTTTGAAAAAGCAGAGATAGTTAAAAGAAAGATTGAAGCAATAGAGCAGTTCCAAAGCAAGACAATAATCATCGGCTCACATGTACAAGACACGGATGTTTTCGGATATTTTGAGAAAGAAGAAAATGTGTTTATAGCAATGTTGCAAATACATACAGGAACGATAATAAAAGGAGACACAATAGAACTGAAAAACATACTTAACGAAGAAAAACAAACCGTACTTGCACGAGGAATAACTATACTACGAGAAAAATTAGAGAGTAATAATAGCGAACTTATAGTACCATTTGAACCCGATTTCATCGGAGAAAACCTACATTACACCATACCGCAGCGAGGCGATTCAGCCAAGATACTTATGCTTGCAAATAAGAATGCAGAGCAGTGTTATTTAGACAAACTCCGACATTCCGACAAACTAAACCCTGACGAGAGAAACCTGAGACTTCTAAAAAGACTTCAACAAACAATAGGACTACAAAAAACACCCGTCTTTATCGACAGTTTTGATAACTCAAACATACAAGGTACAAACGCGGTAGCAGGCTGTATCGTATTCAAAATGGGCAAACCGTCGAAACAAGACTATCGAAAATTTAATATCAAAACAGTGGTTGGTGCCGACGATTATGCAAGTATGCGAGAGGTGGTTGAAAGAAGATATACAAATTTACTTGAAGAGAACTCGCAACTGCCTGACCTTATAGTTGCCGATGGTGGTATAGGACAAATGGAAGCCATAAGAAGTGTTGTTGAAGATAAACTGCAACTTGATATCCCAATAGTAGGATTAGTAAAAAACGGCAAACACAGAACTGCTAACTTGCTTTATGGATTTCCGCCAAAGACAGCAGACATAAGTCCGACCGACGAACTTTTCTACCTGCTGACCCGTATTCAAGACGAAGTACATAGGTTTGCTATAAGTTTTCACCGTAAAAAACGCAGTAAGTCGCAGACTAAAAGCGAGTTAGATAAAATTAAAGGTATTGGAAAAGAAACTAAAAAGCAAATTTTGCAACATTTTAAGAGTATTTCTCGTCTAAAAGAGGCAAAAATGGAAGATATAGCAAAAGTTATTGGAAATAACAGAGCTTCAATCATTTACAATCATTTTCACCCTGATTTAAGCCTTTGAGAATTGAAAATTTTTAAAAGTGTGGTAAGATTATCAAAATAAAAAAATGATAAAATCTTAATATTTTATAAAATAACCTCACCCTAACGAAAAAAAACTCACCCTAACGAAGGTTAGGGTCTAAAAGAGAATATTGTTTAACTCAAGGCAAGCATTCGTTCGATGGGTTTGACGGCTTGTTCTGCTATATCGGGTTCAACGAAAATTTCGCCTGTCTCATCACGAAGGCAAAGATAGAGTTTCTCAAGAGTGTTTTGTCGCATAAAATTACACTCGTTGCAAGCGCAAGGTGAAAAATTATTATCACACATTTCACTTTCCGAAACTTCGGGTCTGACGGGAATAAACAGTTTTTCAGGGCAAGCGGCTTGCATCTTATGTAGTATTCCGGCTTCGGTTGCTACAATAAATTCGTTACACTGACTCTCTATTGCTTCTTTCAAAAGTGCTTGGGTGCTACCAATAACATCTGCAAGTTTGAGCAATGCACCACGACATTCAGGGTGTGCGAGTACTTTTGCGTCAGGATACTGCTTTTTTAATTCTATAAGATGTTCGATTGAGAATTTCTCGTGAACATGGCAAGCACCGTTCCACAGTTGCATCCGGCGGCCGGTAAGCGAGTTGATATAGTTTCCGAGGTTGTAGTCGGGTCCAAAAAGAATTTTTTCGTCCTGAGGCAGGGAATTAACTATTTTAAGAGCGTTTGACGAAGTTACTACTATATCTGTCAGAGCCTTTACAGCAGCAGATGTATTAACATAACTTATGACGGTGTAGTCAAGGTGTTGTTGTTTCCACTTTTTAAGGTCTTCGGCTTTTTGGCTATCGGCAAGCGAGCATCCGGCGGTAGGGTCGGGCACAAGCACTTTTTTTTCCGGACAAAGGATTTTTGCTGTCTCGCCCATAAAATGCACACCGCATACTATAATCATAGGTGCGTCTGTTTTGCGGGCATATTGAGCCAGAGCGAGGCTGTCACCTACGAAATCTGCAAGGTCTTGCAGTTCAGGGCGCTGGTAGTAATGTGCCATTATGAGGGCATTTTTTTCCTTTCTAAGACGGTTAATCTCTGATATAAGAAATTCTTTATTTATTGTTTCGTTCATAGATATAAAATACTTTTAACACACTTTTTACTTTCGTAAAAGGTTATATATAATTTTATTTTTTTATCTTTTGTTTTTAATAGGGCGTTCAAAAAGTTAATAAATGTTTTTTATTATTTATTTTCAGCAAATTACTTGTGTTGATAATTTATTAAAAAGCACTTTTGGTTGTGTAAAAAGCAAAGTTATCAAATTTTTTCAACGGGTTTTTAACAATTTATTCACTTTGTTTTACTGATAACTTAGATTTTACAGCCATTTTTTGAGTCTAAAGATGAGTAGTACGAAAAGTGTGAACACTATCATAAGCATGATGGCGAACGGGTAGCCTAAACGCCAGTGCAGTTCAGGCATAAAGTCGAAGTTCATACCATACATTGAGGCGATGAGTGTCGGTGGCAGGAATACAATGTTTACGACTGTAAATATCTTGATTATCTTGTTTTGTTCGATGTTTACAAGACCGAGGAAGGTATCTTGCAAGTAGTCGAGTCGGTCGAAACCGAATTTAGTATATTCAAAAAGTGAGTTTATATCTTTGATAATCATTGTGAGCCTGGGTTGCAGGTCTTTCGGGAAAAAGTCGCATTTGAGCATGTTGCTTATAACGCGTTGTTTATCCATTATGTTTTGTCGGATGATAGTAACTTTTTCTTGCAAGTCTTTTATTTGAATAAGTATATCTTCGTCGATATTCTCACTTCTGTTGGTTATTTCCTTTGAGAGGTTGGTAATAAGGTCGGTAGTATCCTCAATCATGTCGGCATCGTATTCGACGCGCGTTTCCATAAGAGCCACAAGCACATGAAAACCTGTAGGGAAGTTTCTTGTATTGACGAACATTTTTTTGACCGTATCGTTGAATGCGCTCAGTTCTGCATCGCGGACTGTTACAAGAACGCTGTTTTTAACTATGAAGTTTACAGGTTCGGTATCGAAGTTATTCTGCAGGAAGTTAGAGTTTGCCACGATAGAGTCGTCGGTTTGCATATAACGCGACGACATCTCGATTTCCTCCATTTCTTCGTCTTCCTGGATGTAGATTTTCAGAAACTGCTCAAGTTCGGTTTCCACTTCTTCTTTTACATCCAAAAGGTCGATCCAGACGATATCTTTCTTGTCGATTTCTTTTAGAATATCGAGAGTTTTAGAAATTTTTATTTTCTCTTTTTCCTTATAGAATATTCTGAGTTCTGACATGATTTTTAGTGTTTTAAGTGTTAAACCTGCTGACTGCTTACGAGATTTGTCAGTTGTTCAAACTCGCTGACCGATAGTTGTTCAGGTCGTTTGGTAAAGATATCGTTTTGTAGCAGTTGTTTGTCTTGTATGAGTAGCGCAAGCGAGTTGCGCATCTGTTTTCGTCGTTGGTTGAAGGCTGTTTTGACGACTTGTTTGAACAGTTGTTCGTCGCAACTGAGTTTCTCTCGGTTGTTGCGTTTAAGTTGTATGACAGCCGATTGCACTTTAGGCGGAGGGTTAAAGACATGTCGGTCAACCGTAAAAAGGTATTCAATGTCGTAGTATGCTTGCAGAAGTACGCTCAAGATGCCATAACTTTTGTTTCCGGGTTTGGCTGCAAGGCGCTCTGCTACTTCTTTCTGCAGCATTCCGCTTACAAAGGGTATTTGATTTTTATATTCGAGGATTTTGAAAAAAATCTGTGAAGATATGTTATAAGGATAGTTTCCAATAACGGCAAACGGCTCGTCCTTATAGATGTTTTTCAGGTCAAGTTTTAGGAAATCTGCATTTATTATATGCAGTTTTGGAAAATGCAGAAGCAGGTAATCAACTGATTCTGTGTCGAGTTCGACTGTTGTCAGATTAAGTTTTTCTTTTTCTAAGAGGAATTGTGTGAGCACACCCATTCCGGGACCTATCTCAAGAACATTCTTAAAACAGTTATCTACGCAATCCGTTTCTGTCGGATAAACAAAACTATCGACAGTATCGGCTATTTGTTTGGCTATTGAAAGGTCTTTAAGAAAGTGTTGTCCTAAACTCTTTTTTGCTCTGACCTTTCCACCCAAATGTTTCGGCTGTGTAGGAGAATATCTTTTTTGCATCCGCGTGGTAGTCCATTTTAGTCAGGAGTTAGTTCAACTTAAGTTAGCCAAAAATGAAATAGAAATCTCACTTTTGCGATGCAAATTTACAAAAATTATTTGAAAAAAGCAAGTTTTTATTAAAAATAAGCAATTTTCTGCATATAAAAAAGAGTGTACCGATTTTTCTGGTACACTCTTTTTTTATTTTTTTTTGCTCTTATTGCAGTGCAACTACAATATCAGCATCTTCTTGTGTGAAAACAAGTTTGTCTTCACGAGCCAACCAACCAAGAGCAAGATTAAGGTCTGCTTCTTTCAGTTTTGTTGCTTTTTTCAAAGCCTTGAGTGTGAGCGCACCACCTTGTAGTGCTTGCCAAATAAGACCGGCGTTCTCACCAATTTTTACTACTAACATAATACCTTGAATTTTAACTATGTTTTCTAAAAACATTGCAAATATACAAAAAATATGTTATAAAACATAATGTGTATTAAAAAAATACTACTTTTTCATATAAATTGCTAAAACAAATATTGCAAAAACTTTGAAAAATAAAAAAAAAAGTGTATCTTTGTGCAATTAAAATTCCAAAAAAGTTATAACCATGAAAAAACATCTCTTTTTAGCACTGTCATTTTTGATTTTATGTGCCTTTTCCGCTAATGCCAAGAAGCCTGTAAAAGAAAAAGCTTCTTATCAGGTTTGCGCTATTGCTTTCTACAATCAGGAGAACCTGTTTGATACTATTGATGATCCTAATACTCGCGACGAAGAATATACTCCCAATGGTGGTAATCACTGGACGGGGCTTAAATATCGTCATAAAGTACATAATATGGCATACGCTCTGTCAAAACTTGGTTTTGATGAGGACCCGCGCGGTGCTGCCGTTATCGGTGTTTGCGAGGTTGAAAACCGTGAAGTGCTTGAGGATGTATGCGCTCAGCCTGAGTGGGGCAACCGCAAGATGGAGATTGTACATCAGAACAGTCCTGACCGCCGTGGTATAGATGTTGCACTCCTGTACGACCCGTCGAGGTTTATGGTGGTTAATTATGCATATCACCCGTTTGTTATGCCTTCGCAACCTGATTTCAAAACCCGCGACCAACTCGTTGTTTCAGGCTATTTGAAAGAGATGGGCGAGAAGATACATGTCATTGTAGGTCACTGGCCCAGTCGTTACGGTGGTGAAGTTCGTTCGCGTCCGAACCGTGCCGCCGCTGCAGAACTGTCGAAGCATATTGCCGACTCTATTTATCAAAGAGAGCCTAATGCAAAGATTATCATTATGGGCGACTTGAACGATGACCCGTTCAACATACCATGTGCCGAAGTGCTTGGTGCAAAGAAAGACAGGAAAGATGTTGTAGCAAAAGGCTTCTTCAATACTATGTGGCAGCATCTTGAGAACGGTAATGGTACGCTCGCATATAACGGTTCGTGGAACTTGTTTGACCAAATAATCATCTCCGAGCCACTTCTTAACGCTGACAAAAATACATCGGTAGCATATTGGAAATCAGAGATTTTTAATAAAGATTTCTTGACAGTGCAAGACGGTAAGGACAAAGGTACTCCAAAGCGTACTACCAAAGGCGGTGTATGGCAAGACGGTTTTTCCGACCACTACCCGACACTCATTTACCTTATTAAGAAAAAGCAATAACAACAATAATGCAGTATTCTCAACAGGAAGAGAGGCTTATAATGCCGGAATATGGCAGAAATGTGCAGCGTATGGTAGAATACGCTTGCACTATTTCTGACCGTGAGGAAAGGGAGCAGTGTGTGCGTACTATTATGCAGACGATGATGAACTTGTTTCCGTACCTTCGTTCGGAGGAGTCGCAACATAAGTTGTACGACCATTTGGCTATAATGTCTGATTTTAAGTTAGATATAGACTATCCTTACGGCAAGCCTACGCCTGTGATAGCCGAAGGTTATCAGCATCAGATGCTTGAGGTGCCTGATAAGCCCGTGCGTTACCGTCATTATGGCAGACTGATTGAACAGATGGTGAAAGCCATTTTGGAGGAGCCTGATATGTCTGTAAGAGAGCAGATGACTCTGACACTTGGTAACCATATGAAGCAGAATTTCCTCACTTGGAACAGCGACGAGGTAAGCGATGAGCGTATTAAAGAGGATATTAGTAGGCTTTCAAACGGACTTCTTCGTACAGATTTCGAGGGTTTTCAGCTTCTGCCTACCGAACAATTGGTGCATAATCAAAACAGGAAAAAGAAGAAAAAGTAAGAACTTTGCAATAATTTTACAAAAAATCAACAAAAATTTGCATATTTGCAAAAAAAGTTGTATCTTTGCACTCGCATTTGAAAAAATGTTAGGAAGTCTAATGGTATAAAGGCTATTACGTCAGATTTTGGTTCTGAAGATCTTGGTTCGATTCCAGGTTAGACTACCAAGTTGCAAAAAGCGTTATCCCGAACTTGTTTCGGGATATATTTTGCAAGTGTGATGGAAAGTAGGGTGGCATCACAAGAGTGTTAAATATGTGCTGTTCAGCGTTTTATTGAATTACTGACTTTAGGTATTTAGCAAATTTTTCTCACCCGAAAATAGTAACACTTTTTTATAATGAAAACTTTTGAACTCGCCGGTGAGCTCCGTTCGGAGTTTGGCAAAAAAGTTGCTAAGCAACTTCGCAAGCAAGATCTCGTTCCTTGCAATCTTTATGGTAATGGTGAAAATGTAACCTTTACGGTTCATGAGAACGATGTTCGCAAACTTATTTTCACTCCTGACACAATGGTTGTAGCCCTTACTGTTGCAGGTAAGAGTTGTTTTGCTGTTGTAAAGGAATTGCAGTTCCACCCCGTTACAGACCGTGTTCTTCATATTGACTTCCTGCAAGTTACAGAGAAGAAACCCGTTGTTGTTGAGATTCCTGTTCAACTTGACGGACACGCTGAAGGTGTTAAAGCCGGTGGTAAGCTCTCGCTTGAGATGCGCAAATTGAAAGTAAAAGGTATTTATACTGACCTGCCTGACCGTATTGTTATTGATGTTACAAACCTCGGTTTGGGTAAGAAAATCAATGTAGGTGATTTACATTTCGACAAGTATGAGGTTGTAAATGTTAAGAACCTTATCGTTGCTCAAGTTAAGGCTACTCGTGCTTCGGCCGCTGCAGCACAGGCTTAAGCGAATGTTGAGTCAGTAAAAGTATTCCCACAGATTGCGCTGATTTCTGGAAAAAGCGGGAAACCCGTTGATTTTCAGCAAACAAAGTCCGGGCAATCTGTGGGATGTTCGTTTATAAGTTAATAATAGAGAATTAGATGAATAAGTTTTTAATAGTTGGTTTAGGAAATATAGGTGATGAATATGCCGGAACCCGTCATAATATGGGTTTTCGTGTTGTTGATTTTTTTGCAGAGAAACAGAAGGCTGTGTTTGAAGATAAGAGGTATGGTTTTGTGGCTCATACGCGTTTGAAAAACGCTGATATTACGCTACTTAAGCCTTCTACTTATATGAATCTTTCGGGCACTGCGGTGCGTTATTGGCTTCAGAAAGAGAACATTGAGATTGACAGGCTTCTTGTTATAGTTGATGATTTGGCTTTGCCCTTCGGCAGTCTCCGCCTGCGTGGAGCAGGGTCTGACGGTGGCCATAACGGATTGAAAAACATTGCTTCGTGTCTTATGACAACCGCTTATGCGCGCCTTCGTTTTGGTATAGGGTCTGATTTTCAGCATGGTGCGCAGATAAATTTCGTTCTGGGTGGAATGAGTGATGACGAGGAGAAAATCATTGCAGAAAAGTTGCCTGAGTGCAGTACGATAATAGAGTCGTTCTGCTTGCAGGGTTTGGACAGAACAATGAACTTGTATAATCATAAAAAATAAGATATTGTAAGTAGTCTTTATGTGGTTGTTTTTAAGCATATTATCCGCCTTGTTTTTAGGCTGCTATGATGTTTTTAAGAAGCAATCGTTGAAGTGCAATGAGGTTGTTCCGGTGCTGACCGGTTCCATTCTTGTGTCGTGTGTCATACTGATCGTACCGCTCTTATTTTCTTCATTTTATCCTGATTTGACCGACAGTTTGTGGTATGTTCCTAAGGTGCCGGTGAGTACGCATATTTGGATTTTCTTGAAATCTGTTTTGGTGTTATCAAGTTGGTTATTAGCATATTTTGCTATGAAGAATCTGCCAATAACCATTGTGTCACCTGTTAATGCCACTCGTCCTATTTGGACTTTGCTCGGGGCACTACTGATTTTTGGTGAGACGCTAAACAGTTGGCAATCAGTTGGTATTCTATTTATTCTTTGTTCTTTTTTTGCTTTTTCGGTTATTGGCAAAAAAGAAGGGATAAGTTTTTTTCATAACCGATGGATAGTATGTTTGCTTCTGGCTATGTTTCTCGGTGCTGCAAGCGGCTTGTACGACAAGTATTTGATGCGCCACTACGACCATAACGCCGTGCAGGTTTATTATACATACTATCAGGCTCTTATGATGTTGGTTGTATGTTCTGTATGGTATTTGCGGCATAGGAATACTATTAGATTCAAGTGGCAGTGGTCGATAGTGCTGATTTCAGTTTTTCTTGTGGCATCCGACTTTGTTTATTTGTTGGCACTCACTTTTTCAGGTTCGCTTTTGGCGGTTGTATCAACTGTCAGACGGGCGGGCGTTATTGTGCCGTTTGTATATGGAACAGTTGTTTTGAAGGAGCAGAACCCTAAACTCAAAGCACTGTGTCTGTTAGGCATTTTGGCAGGTATGATACTGTTAGCCATTGGCACTATATGACATTTTTTGTAAGAAAAAGAGTTGAAATTCAACTATTTTTCTCTTTGTTGTACTAAATATCTTATTTGGAACATTTTTTGATAGAAAAATTTGACAAAATTATTATAAATATGAAAAGAAAGTTATTTGGTATTTTTGTATTAAGTATTTTTATATTTTCTTTGAATGCGCAAGAGAGTCGTCATTTAAGTCTTTTGGAATGTCGTGATATGGCGCTTCAGGAAAACACCAAATCAAAGATTGCACATGAAAATATAGTGGCTTCGGAGGCAATGCGCAAGGCTGCGCTTGCCAAGTTTTTCCCGAAGTTTTCAGCCAATGGGGCATATATGTGGAATCAGAAAAACATTTCCATCTTGGCTGAAGATGCTTTGCTTCCTATCGGTGGAAAGGCGGCAGACGGCAGTTGGACTATCACCAATCTTGAGTCGCAGACCAACAACACTATTGTTACTTTGCCCGATGGTACGAAGGCTCCGGTTGATAATAACGGTGTGCCTTTTGACCCGCGTGTCAATCCCGAGAAACTTGATTTGAACTATGCTTACCTGCCCAAAGATGCATTGGAGTTTGATGTGCATAATATCTTCGTTGCTCAAATTGGTGTTACTCAACCTATCTTTCTCGGTGGTAAGTTGGTTCAACTCTACAAGATAGCCAAAGCCAATGAGGCTATCGCCGGTATTCAGTCCGACAAGGCTAACGACGACATTATCATCTCTGTTGATGAGGCTTATTGGCGCGTCGTTTCTGTTCAGAACAAACTCAAGTTGGCAAATGAATATGAGTCATTGCTTGTAAGACTTAATGAGGATGTTCAGACTGCTATGGACGAAGGAATGGCTACAAAAGCCGACTTGTTGCGTGTCAAAGTCAAACTCAACGAGGCACAGATGAGTCGTCAGAAAGCCGAAGACGGACTTGTGCTATCAAAGATGGCTCTTTGTCAGGTTGTCGGTTTGCCACTCAATACTGATATAGAAGTGGATAGTATCAATATGAAAGATATTCATTTAGAGCAGCAGGAGTTGGATATGAACAGTATATGGGAAAGTCGTCCTGAGATTCAACTGCTTGAGCAAGCAGAGAAAATAGCCAAGGCAGGCAGAGGAATAGTGGCTTCGGGACTTATGCCTAACATAGTTGCTTCGGCTAACTATTTGTGGACCAACCCGAACTTGTTCAATGGCTTCGACAAATCGTTTGCCGGTATGTTCAATGTAGGAGTTGTTGTAAATGTGCCTATTGCTCACGCTGATGCTATTTTGCAATACAAGGCCGCTAAGCATAAAGCCAATGTAATATCGCTTCAGCTCGAAGAGGCAAAAGAGAAGATAGAACTGCAAGCCAATCAGAGTAATCAAAAGGTGGCAGAGGCAAATCATAAACTTGCGCGTGCAAATGCCAACATAGCCAATGCAGAGGAGAATCTTCGTTTGGCTCAGGCAAGTTATGAAGAGGGCATGCTTACGGCTACCGAACTGATGGGCGTGCAGACACAGTGGCTTCAAGCGCGATCAGAACAGATTGACGCTGCCATAGATGCCCGTCTTTGCGAACTTTACCTTTTGCAACATACAGGAAAACTATAATAAAGTAATTTTCAAATCAAAACATATATGGATTCTTCACAAAAACAGAAACGCCATAATTTCATGGTAGGATTATTGGCGCTTATTATAACCCTGCTTATCGTTGCAGGTATAGGAGTATTGTCGCTTCGTCCGGAGAAGAGTTATATCTCAGGTCAGGCAGAGGCAACCGAATATCGTGTTTCCGGCAAGGTGCCCGGTCGTATTGAGATGTTCTTTGCAGAAGAGGGTCAGACCGTCAAAAAAGGTGATACATTGGCACTTATCGACAGTCCGGAGGTGCGTGCCAAACTTGCTCAGGCTCGTGCTGCTCGTGCTGCTGCTCAGGCTCAAGACCGTAAGGCAAAGAAAGGTGCGCGTGCAGAGCAGATAGAGGGGGCATACGAACTGTATCAAAAAGCCCTTGTAGGCGAAGATATTATGAAAAAGTCGTTCACGCGTGTCCAGAACCTTTACGACAAAGGTGTGGTAACGGCTCAGAAACGCGACGAGGTGGAGGCTCAGTACAAAGCCGCACAAGCCACGACACTCGCTGCCAAGTCGCAGTACGACATGGCTCTCAATGGTGCGCAAGACGAGGATAAAGATGCTGCGGCAGCACTCGTTGCCCGTGCTGACGGAGCGGTAAGCGAGGTGGAAGCATACCTTGATGAACTGTATCTCATTGCCCCTGCAAGTGGCGAAGTATCAGCCCGTTATCCTAAAGTGGGCGAACTGGTAGGTACAGGTGCACCCGTCATGGCAATACTCGATTTAGACGATATGTGGATAACATTTGCCATTCGTGAGGACAAGTTGCAAAACATCAAGATGGGGTCTGAGATAGAGTTTTTCGTACCGGCACTTGGCGAGCAGACCTACAAAGCAAAGGTTACATTTATGGAAGCCAAAGGCAGTTATGCTACTTGGAAAGCCACTAAAACAACGGGTCAGTTCGACATCAAGACTTTCAGCATCAAGGCTCGCCCTGTTGAGAAAATTGAAGGTCTGCGTCCGGGAATGACAATTGTAATTAATAATTGATAATTAATATTTAATATCTCATTGAGACTGATTTTCATTGAGATTGATTTTCATTGAGATATTAATTATTAAGTATTAAATAATAACTATCAATGGGTTCTCTTTTTGCAGTAATATACAGAGAGTTGCGTGAGATTGTCAGGCGCCCGCTGTACATCATTTCTTCGCTTGGAGTAATGGTGTTTGTAGTGGTGTTTTTCACAACTTTTCTTGACGATGGTCTTCCACAGCAACAGCCTGTAGGAGTTATCGACCACGACCACTCAACCTTCTCTCGCACTGTCATTCAGGAGGTTGCCTGCTCACAGTCGGTCCGTCTTGTGGGCGAATATGCCAATTTTACGGAGGCTCGTGAGGCTATGCAAAGAGGCGAGATTTATGTGTTTTTTGAGATGCCTGAGGGCTTATACGATGACCTTGCAGCACAACGACAACCTTCAATAACCATCTATTCCGCACACGGACTGATGGTAGGTAGTATGCTGGCTTACAAGCAGTTGCGTACTGTACTGACAGTCGTTTGCGGTGGTGCACAACGCCAAGCACTTCGCGCGCGCGGGCTGACCGACTCACAGATAATGACGCTCATTCAACCTGTTGTGCTCGACCAGCACCCGCTTGGTAACCCTTGGACAAGTTATGCCGTCTATCTGCTTACCACCATACTGCCGGGTATTCTCGGTATGATGATTACCTTGCTGTCTGTCTTTACCATAACTCGCGAGATAAAACGACATACTTCACACAGATGGGTGGAAACGGCAAACGGCTCTGTTACAACGGCCATAATAGGCAAACTGCTACCTTATACTTTCTATTTCACTATCTTAGGTATCGCACTTAACTTGTTCATGTTCAAGATAATGCGTTGGCCTATGAACGGACAGTTCTGGTTTCAGAATTTAGCACTGATGTGTTATCTGTATGCTATGCAAGCCACCGCTGTAACCATTGTTGGTTTTGTGCCGCAATCAAAGGTGGCAATAAGCATAACTTCGTTGTTTACAGTGCTTTCCATCTCTCTTTCGGGCTTCACTTATCCTGTTGACAGTATGTATCCGGCTTTTCAAGCTTTAAGCAATCTGGCACCGCTGAGACACTATTATCTTATTACCGTTAATCAGACTTTGCTTGGTTTGCCTATCAAAGAATCGCTTGCTGAGATAGGTAAGTTAATGATATTCTGGATAGTACCTGTATTTTTCAACCCGAGGTTAAAGAAGGCATTTGTCGATTATGCCTTCCCTGATTAACTACTTTTAACTTATAAATAACAATGGCACTTGATAAATATAAAGGAGCAACAAAAATACTATATTTCATAGAGGATATCTGGTATATTTTCGTTACGGAGTTGAGAAACATCTTCCACGATACCGGTGTGATGGTTATCTTTTTCCTTGGCGGAACGATTTATCCGATTCTCTATCCGTTAGTATATAAAGATGAGGTAGTTCAGGAAATGCCTATTGCTATTGTGGATGACAGCAATAGCGAATTGAGTCGCAAGTTTATCCGTGAGTTGGACGCCACGCGAGAGGTGCATATCGTGTATCATTGCCTCAATATGCAGGAAGCGCAAGATCTCTATGAGCGCCGTTTGATACACGGTGTGGTCTATTTCCCGAAAGATTTTCAGAGTAACATTGAGTCGCTGAAGGGGCAATCGACTGTATCTTTGTATTTTGATATGGCTTCGTTCTTGTACTACAAGACGCTTATGCTTGCTTCCACTAATGTGATGCTTCATTATCACGAGGGTATTCAGATGAAGCGATACGAGATGCTCGGTATGACAGGCGAACAGGCATACGCTTCCGCTAAACCACTGCTAACCAACGATGTCCCACTCTATAATGGTCCTGCGGGTTTTGCATCGTTCTTATTGCCGGCACTACTTGTTATGATACTTCACCAGACCTTGTTTTTTGGCATTGGTATGATGGCCGGTGTGTCGCGCGAGAAAAACGGAGAATTGTTCCATATCGAAGGCAGACGAAATGAAAAAAGTACTTTCCGGGTAGTGCTCGGGCGAAGTTTTGCATATATTCTCATTTATTTGGCACTGTCGGCATACTGTCTCTTGCTCGTTCCGCGCATTTTCCACTATCCGCACATAGGTGATGTGGCTGATGTACTGCGACTTATAGTGCCTTTTGTTACTGCCACCACTTTCTTTGCGATGACCGTTTCTGTCTTTGTGCGAGAGCGTGAAACGGGTATGGTCAGCATGCTTTTCCTGTCGCTCGTATTTCTGTTTCTTGCAGGTGTGAGTTGGCCCGAAGCAAGCATTCCGAAGTTCTGGCATTATATATCATATCTCGTTCCGTCAACCTTTGCCGTACAGGGGTATATACACATAAACACTTATGGTGCAAGCATTTCCCAAACAAGTTTTGAGTACTTGGGACTGTGGATTCAGGCTGCATGCTATATGTTTACTTGTTGTCTTTTCTATTATCTTGCCGGAAAACTGGATGCTAAGCGTAAAGATGTGCTTATCAATAAAAAAGAGTAATCAAATAACAGAATATTTGCAATTCTGCAGAATTTTATTTAATTTTGCAAATACATAGTTGGTTGGTCTGTCGCTACTCTTTTTTTGAGGGTAGAGGAAAGTCCGGGCAACACAGAGTACCATACCGGTTAACGGCCGGCAGGCAGCAATGTTTGGCAAGCGATACAGAAAACAACCGCCAAATTTGGTAAGGGTGAAAAGGCGGTGTAAGAGACCACCGGTTGTGCCGAAATGTACAGCGTCAAGTCGCACTATGGGTTGCAAGTTCAAGTAAACCGGCGCTTGAGGGTTACTCGCCCGATGTCGGAGGGTAGAATGCTAAAGACTATGCTAATGACATAGCCTCAGATTAATGACAGACGATTATTAACATTATTGTTGACAATTACAGAACCCGGCTTACAAACCAACTATGTTTTTTTGCGAATTATGTTGAGTTTCAAAAAGATATATCAATTTATCCGTTACGACATCTGGCATCGTACCGGCGAAGAGTTTTCGCTTTGGCGTCGTATCGGTTTCCTCACGCTCCGTACTATCATATTGAGCGTCAGGGGCTTTATGGACGACCAACTTAACATCCGTGCCAACGCACTTACTTATTCGATGATTTTCGCCCTTGTGCCTATACTTGCAGCGGTGCTTGCTATTGCCAAAGGATTTGGTTTTGAGGGAGTTATAGAGAGTTATCTGCAAAATAGTGCCTTAGGCGACATGGGTGTTGTGCCGGCACTGATGGGAATAGTGCAGCGGTATCTTGATACTACACAAAATGGTGTTTTTCTCGGTATCGGATTGCTCATTTTGCTTTGGTCGGTTTATTGGTTTTTCCAAAACATCGAACAAGATTTCAACGATATATGGCAGGTTAAGAATTCCCGTAATGTAGGCAAGCAGATAATGGCGTATCTGTCTATACTTCTGCTTATTCCGATAGTGTTGGTAGTCTCGTCGGGTCTGAGTATGTTTGTACACTCAACCCTTGCACAGACGCGTTTCTTTGACGCTATGACACCGCTCTGGACCTTCTTTATCAAACTGCTGCCGTTTATACTTTGTTGGCTTATTTTCTCACTTCTGTATTGGGCAGTGCCAAACACCAAAGTGAAGTTCTGGAGTGCCGTCATACCTGGCGTGATAATAGGTACTTTGTTCGAACTATTGCAGATGTTGAGTTTCCTGTTACTTGCTTTTCTTTCGCGTACAAGTCTTGTCTATGGTGCCTTTGCCGCCCTGCCTATCTTGCTCTTCTGGTTGCAACTGACTTGTTTGTTCTTGCTTGTCGGGGCTGAACTCTCGTTTGCTATTCAGAACAACGAAGAGTTTGACTATGAACAAGATATAAAATTTATGTCGCGCCGCTACAAAGATTGTATTACCTTTTATTTAGCTTATAAAGTTGTAAAACGTTTTGAGCAGCAGTTACAACCACAGACGGCTCACGAAATAGCAAAAGAAAATCATATACCAACCAGATTGGTCAACCAGTTGTTAGGCAGGCTCACAGAGTCGAAAATTCTCATTGAGATATCCTCTGATGAACTTGACGACCGTACTTTTGTGCCGGCTTTCGATATCAACAAACTGACTGTCGGCAAAGTATTTGACGCAATAGGAAGTCAGGGAAACGAAAATTTCCTCAATAAACCGTCAGATGAACTCAAAACTTTCTGGACAGACTGGGTCGGACTGCTACATACCAATCGGGACTTCGATAATATCCTCGTCAAAGACCTTGTAGAACCAAAAATCGCATAACACACAAATCGAACACAAACATTTACACACTTATAATATACACAAGCACACTTACAATATACACAAACACACTTTTATTCCCGAACCGAAAATGAAACCTGTTTATATACAACGAATATGTCAAGATTTACTCTTTTTCCCCGATGAAAACGAGCGAATTGAGATAGCTTGGTGGCTTCTGGAGGAAGTAACAGGCATAACGCGGCAGGAGGCTGTCCTTTTTCTAAAGGATATTGAGTTCAATGCCCGTGAGAAACGACTTTACAAAGATTTACTTTCTGCTCTTAAAGACGGTGTTCCGATGCAATATGCCGTCGGTTATACCGATTGGAAAGGCTTGCATCTCGAGGTAAATGAGTCGGTCCTTATTCCTCGTCCGGAAACGGCTGAACTTGTTGATTGGGTGCTGACCGACCATCAAGAGGTAAATCTCAGCCTTGCCGATATTGGCACCGGTAGCGGATGTATTGCTATTGCTATTGGTCAGCAACGCCCGACTTGGCATATAACTGCCACTGACATATCCGTTGAGGCATTAGGAACAGCTAAGCGTAACGCACTGAATAACAATGTGAAACATATCAATTTTGTTGAGAATGATATTCTGTCGCAACCTCTTTCATTGAGTAATTCAGATTCGTTATCGTTTGATATTCTTGTCAGCAATCCGCCGTATATAACTGAAAATGAAAGAGATAGTATGGATGCAAGAGTTGTGGATTATGAGCCTTCATCTGCCCTTTTTGTTCCCGATAACGACCCTTTGCTTTTTTATCGCAAAATAGCCAAACAACACTATAGTAAAGAATTATATTTTGAAATAAATCAGCGATTTGGGCATCAGACACAGCAACTTATGAGCAGTTTAGGCTACAAATCCGAACTACGCAATGATATCTACAATAATCCGAGAATGATTCACGCATTTATATAATCACCCTCATCCTGAACTTGTTTCAGGATATCAATTCACAATCCGTTTATGCGTCAAGCGATAACATACGAGCAGGCCTTGCAGAAAGCTGCACAACTATGCAGTAAATCAGAGCATTGTGTGTCGGAGATAACCGACAAACTTTTTTCTTGGGGAATAACTGAGCGTCAGACACAAGAGAAAATCCTACAGTATCTTCAGGAGAATCGTTATATTGACGAGAAAAGATATGCGCGGGCGTTTTGTAACGACAAACTGCGTTATCAAGGGTGGGGCAGACGAAAGATACAGATGATGCTACAGATGAAAAAACTGCCTGAAAAGATTATTGATGAGGCACTTATGAATATAGATGAAAAACTATATTTTGAAACCCTGCGTAAAGTTCTGATGCAAAAAATAAACTCTTTGCCCGATTCGCTTTCATCTCAAGAACAAGTGCAGAGACTCTTGCAGTTTGCCTTGCAACGCGGATTTCTGTACGATGAAATATCAAAGACAATAAGGCTCTTATCATAATTCATACCTAAAGTATGATTCTGACCTTCGTCAGAATGAGGATTTGCGTTTGAAACATCAACTAATTATTAGATTCTGACCTTCGTCAGAATGAGGTTTCTTATTATCTTACATTTTAATAAAATTATCAATAGCCTCAATTGCTTTTTTTAGTCTAAAATCTCCGATTTCATCGATAATTTTATACCGGAATCCATACTCTTCCAACTCTTTTTTGTACCAAAGAAATAGTTCCTCCCTGCGATTGGGATTTTCCCGAACGGGATCTGGCACAAAGGGCAAATCAGGCTTCAGCAGAAGATAGAAATCTATAGGATTGTTTTCAAGTGCTTTTTCAAAAAATTCCGGCAACTTGCCATATTTATCTAAAAACCACACTTTTGTGATAATCAGTTCGGTATCAAAGAACACATACTTTGTCGGGTAATAGGTCCATAGTTGTTCAATTTGCTTTTTTGCTACATTGCAGACATCGTTGTAATTGTAGGTACGCTTTTCAAGTAATTGTTGCATATAAAAACGAGCATATTCGGGAACAAGCGTTCCCGAATAATGCTCTGCAAGTTGTTGTGCCAATGTAGTTTTGCCACACGACTCCGGTCCTATGATACCGATTTTATAGATAAGATAGTTTTTAAGATAATTCGGTTATATACCTTTCTTTTTGTGGCAATAGGGTTGGCAAATCGTTTGTAATGACTCTAAAAAATTGATTGACATTGATTGAATAGTAGCCATGTACTAACACATGTCGCATACCTTCGATTTTGTTCCAAGGTGTTTGAGGGTGATTTTCTCGAAATTCTTTTGTTAATTTATATGAATCCTCACCTATAATCTCAAGTTGTTTAACAAAACCGAAATACACGATTTTATCATTTGTTATTTCGTTAAAATCGTGCTTTTTAAGTCCTTCTTCAATATTATTTATTGCTTGAAGAATGTGTAGTAATCGTTCCTTATCTCTAATAGGTTCTCTCCTAAATTTTAATTTTATCTTTGTTTGCCGATTCTCTTGCAAACGGCATCAAATATGGTTCTTCTATTAAATCAACTTGTCGATTTGCCACTTTGCTTAAGTCACTAATCATGCCTCCGATGTCAAATAGCGAAAGGCTATTACCATCTGTATATGTTACCAAAATATCAATATCGCTATTCTCATTGTTTTCCCCACGAGCACACGAGCCAAATAAATAGGCTCTTTCAACGGGTTGAGTAGCAAGGTATTCCCTTATTTTAGGAATGATATTTTGTATTTCTGGTGTTGGCATAACTTATTTCAATTCTTTAAGTGCTTCGACGGTGAAGTCGTAGAATTTGTCAACCGATGCAATCAGTACTTTCTCGTCGGGGGTATGCGGATGTAGTATGGTCGGACCATAGGAAATCATCTGCATATCAGGGTAGTTGCGACCTATTATTCCACATTCGAGTCCTGCATGTATGGTAACGATGCGCGGATCAGTGCCAAACTTCCGTTGATAGACTGAGCGCATTGTTTGCAACAATTCGCTCTTCAGGTTGGGTTTCCACCCCGGGTAACTGCCTGAAAACTCGACTTTTGCGCCTGCAAGTGAGAACACACTGCCGATGGCTTCCATCACTTCTTGTTTTCTTGACTCAACCGAACTGCGGGTAAGGCAAAGCACTTCTATACGGTCCTCGAAAGTGGTTACCATAGCGAGGTTGCTACTTGTCTCAACGATGTCCGGCATAGCGTCAATCATTCTCAGACGACCGTCCGGACAAGCCACGATGGCGTTGATGAGGTCGTCTTGTACCTCTTCGGCAAGCAGATGTTTTGGCATCTCGGTTTCTTCGCAAGTCAATGATATACTGTCTTCTACGCCATCAAACTCTTTCTTGAAAGTAATGGCAAACTCGTCAACTAATCGCTTTAGTTCACCAACCTTATCTTCGGGTACGGTCAGCAGTGCCACTGCTTCACGAGGTATGGAGTTTCTCAAACTGCCACCTTGAACACAAGCAAGTCGGGCTTCATAATGTGCCACTGCCTCTTTCAAGAAGCGGAACAGCAGTTTGTTGGCATTACCTCTTTGCAGGTGTATGTCGCAACCTGAGTGTCCGCCTTTCAGACCTTTGAGTGTGATTATAAATGCCTTATCGCCTTCCTCAACCGGTGCTTTGAGATAGGGGAATGTGAAACCGCCATCCACGCCGCCGGCACAACCAACATACAACTCGCCTTCCGTTTCGCTGTCGAGGTTAAGCAGATATTTGCCTTTCAGCCATCCGCCTTTCAGGTCGAAAGCGCCATACATACCCGTTTCTTCGTCAACGGTGAAAAAGGCTTCTAAAGCAGGGTGTTGAAGTGAGTCGTCTGCCAAAATGGTCATTGCTACTGCCACGCCCATTCCGTCGTCTGCGCCGAGCGTGGTATCTTCGGCTGTTACCCAATCGCCGTCAATATACGGGCGTATGGGGTCTTTCTCAAAGTTGAATTGGATATGCGAATTTTTCTGTGGTACCATATCCATGTGCGCTTGTAGTATAACGCCAGGACGGTCTTCCATACCTTTCGAGGCAGGTTTGCGTATAAGCACATTACCAATCTCGTCACGCTCCGACTCAAGACCGAGTGAGCGACCATACTGAAGTAAAAACTCGCGAACAGCGTCGCAGTGTCCCGACGGACGGGGAATCTGTGTCAAAGAATAAAAATTCTTCCAAACAGGATTTTGTAAGTCTGTGATTTTCATTGTAGTATTTTGTAATTAGTAATATTTGTTATAATGAAATAAATTATCACGCCAAAGACATACATTGTTGTCCTATAATTTTAAGTCCGTTTGCAATGCGAACTTTTTGTGCGTGTTTGGGTTGTGTAACAGCATTTGCATAATGAGAAAGTTGTGCATTTTTCATTCCTGTTACTCTTGCCAAAGCCGCAAGAGTAGTATATTTTTGAGCCTCATGTAGTATGGCGCTTATGCGTTTTTCATATTCTAAAGTATATTTGCCCTCTGCTATGTTTTCAGGCAACTTATCACCATCTGCAAGACAACTTTCTATATGGAATTGAAGTGCTTTAACGGTATCACTTTGCAAATCCGAAAAAGTTTTTCCCGTGGTAAATACAGCGCCACCCAAGCGAGCATCATTTATATATCCGGCATAATTCTTACCACACCAATCTACTTGAACTATTATTTTTTCCATATTCTTAATAATTTTGATTTTATTTATTTCCAACCTGCTTGTTTTAGAATACTTTGCAGTAGACTTCCATCAAGGTTGTCGTTTTGTTTTTTATTTACTGTAACTTTTCCTTTTTTTGTAGGATGCTTAAATTGCCGATGGTCTCCTTTTGTATATGTTAAGTACCAGCCATCTTTTAGCAGTAATTTTATTAAATCTCTAACTTTGATAGTTTTCATTTTGATATTTTTTCAAATATACTTTTGCAAAAATAGTATTATTTTTAATACTTTCCAAATTTTTTTTACATTTTTTTAGTTTTTTATTGCAGTTTTTATGATTTTTTTGTATATTTGTTTGAATTATTGCATTTTGGGTGCAATAGTCAGAAAACAAGCCTTTCTTTCACCATAAAAATACCACGCCTATGAAACTCTCTCGCTTCGTTTCCTGTTTTATTATATCTTTTCTTTGTGCCAACTTGCTATGGCTTAGTGCGTATGCTGATTCATATACGCTGACGGCGGCTACTAATACTGGTGATGGTTCAGGTATAACTGCTTGTACGACTTTGCCATCTGCTGTTTTTTCAACTGGTTCGGATTATGTATCTGCAATTTCTGAAGCCACAAAAGCCTATTATAACGGTGGTTCAGGTATAAAACTTGGTACAAGTAGTGTAGTAGGAACACTTTCCCTAAATTTATCTTCTTCAGGGCAAGTTTTTATTGATAATATTGTTGTTTCGGCAAAGCGATATTCTGCATCAAAAGCAGTAACACTTTCTATTTCTTCTACTGATGGATCGGCATCTCTTGGATCATCGTCCGCTCTTTCATTAACTGCCGATTTTGCAGACTATACTTATACTCCGACATCAACAGACAGTAAAACTACAATTATATCCTTTGAAAGTTCAAAATACTGTTGGATAGAATCTATCACCGTCAATTATACTCCCGAAGCACCGTCTGGCTGCACCAATACGGTAACAATAACTAAAGGGGCAGAAACAAACGGTACATTCACTATTTCCGACACAGAAGTATGTGGTGATGGCGACGGTGCAACCATAACCGTAACTCCCACACCTGATGCAGGTTATGCAGTGTCTGCAGTTACCACTACAACAAGTGGCATGGTTACTCCGCCTACTCCGACAACAAGCGACTATACCGTTTCAGGCATAACGGCTAACACTACCATCAATGTCAGTTTCACAGCCCTGCCGACACACACTATATCTTTCGATACGGGTGGAGGGTCAACTGTCAGTAGCATAACCGCTTACGAAGGCGAAGAGGTTGACCTCACGGCTATCACTACACCTACTACAAGTTCAATTTGCAACTATCGCTCTTTCTATGGTTGGTCGGAGACACCGGTTGCTCTCAATACAACCACAACTCCCACAGTATTAACATCTTATACTATGGGTACTGCAGATAAAACACTATATGCAGTCTATAAAAAAGCCGTCCCAACCGGCAACACGCAGACCGACCATGTAACAAGTACTGAAATCTCTACAATATCTGGTACATCATATACCGACAACCGTTCTTTCAATTCTTCAGAAGGATTAACATGGGGAGGATTTTTTGCGATAGGTACTTATAACACTTCATATAAGTCATTACAAATCAATAAGAATCAATTAGGATATCATATTGCAACGGCTATTTATAATGGTATAATAACCGAGATAGAAATTACTGCTTATAAAACATCTGCACAAAGCCGTACTATCTTATTGTTGGATAACACTAACAATAAGCAACCTACCGAAGGAACTCATGGTACTTTTGAATTAGGTGCCGATATTGCTGCAAATGTTCAAACTACACAATCTTTTTCATTTTCAACAAATCAGCCTTCACAACTCTTTATTTATTCATTGAATGCTGTTTATGTTTCATCTATCATCGTTACCTACGACGAAGCAAGTTTCACTTACAGTAGCGACCCGGACTGCTCTGCAACGGCTGTCGGATACCGAATGAGTTACAACGGCACAACGCTTGAGTTTACACAGAAAGATGCTACAAGCATTTGGGAAACACCAATGCAAACACTCACTGCCACAGGGCTTGCTGCTGACTATTATGTGGGACTTGCTAATGCCGTTCCAGTCGGACAAACAGGCGATATTACTGCTTATAGCGGTACTGTAACCGAAACGCTGCAAGACAATATGCAGTATCGCACGGGTTATGCCGAAACCTACGAGACACTCACTGCCGCCTCTGTCGGATGGAAAGGTGTGTTCCGTATCGACACTAACTCCTCTGCCGACAACTACAACTGCTATTTCGTTCCATATCTGCAAGTTAGTTTCAATAAGAACGGCGGTTCTGGCTCGAACATATCACCTATTCCTGCAACACCTGTGGCAGTGGACGCTTCAAGCGCAGGACTGAATATAACATTACCCACTTGCACCTTCACTCCGCCTGCAGGTAAGAAATTCCTCGAATGGAACACGCAAGCCGATGGCGACGGTGCACCATACGCAGAAGGCAGCACCTATCCCAATCTGACAATGGGTTCTGTAACGCCCACAACACAAGTGCTTTATGCTATCTGGACAGACGCTTCTATTTATACTGTAACTTTGCATACCGTTTCTGCCGAAGCCACAGGCGTTACCGATGGTCAGACGCTTACACAAGAAACTGAAGGCGAAGCAGTTATCCTGCCTGTACCACAAATCAGTTGCGGCAGATACAACTTCGCCGGTTGGGCAACGGCACAAGTTACCGCATCTACCGGCACTCGCCCGACACTCTACAACGGCACTTACACACCTACTGCCAACATAGACTTGTATGCTGTCTATCGCAAACCGGTTACGACATCTCATTATCAACTTGTTACCGACGCTTCAACGCTTTCAGCAGGCGATGTGGTACTGTTGGCTAATGCTGCCAATTCGGCAGTATCAAGCACATTTAATTCAACTTACCTTAATAAAGAGAGTGCCACTTTCAGTCAAGACCTCTCAACCATTACCGCCACTGTCGCCACCGGACTCATGCTCGATGGCGAAGAAGGGGCTTGGAAACTCATTAGTTCGTCAGGACAACTATTCACTAACACTTCGAATAATCTTAACCTAACCGGCACAGGTACAGGCACTTATGCTATAACTATTAATGCTTCAAACAACGAAGCAACCATAGCACCAACAGGTATGTCCGGCAGCCGGTTCTTGTATAACAAGTCCTCAACTCGTTTCAAGCCATACGCCTCAACTACAGTAGTAAGCGCTTCGATGCTTATGCCTCAACTCTACCGCTCTAACGCAACCTATTCATATATATCCGACCCCGCATGCTTAGAGACTTGTCAAACACCTGTCTTTACACCTGTTGCAGGTGAATATACAGAAACACAATCAGTTACCATAACTTGTGCAACCGGCGGAGCAACAATATATTACACTACCGACGGCACAGAACCGACTTCAAGTAGCACACCTTATACAACTGCAATCGAAGTTTCAGCCACTACCACCATCAAAGCCATAGCCGTCAAAGCAGGATTAGAAAACTCTGATGTGGCAACCGCTACTTACACAATCTCTGTGCCCGACCCAACTATCACGGAATTTAATCTTGTTGAAGACCTCTCAGAACTTGAAGTAGGCAAACATATCGTTATAATGGCTGTTGCAAGCGATATTTATTATGCTTTGAGTACTACGCAAAACTCTAATAACAGAGCAGCGGTAACAGAAGGTTTCACGATGTCGAACAGCAACAAGACCGTAACACTCGGTGCTACTAACGATGTGCAGATTATCGAACTCACTGATGAAGGCGAAGGTTTGTTAGGTTTTTATACAGGTAGCGGTTATCTGTATGCGGCAAACAGTGGCTCTAACCAACTCAAGACGCAAGCTGCCAACGACGATAATGGCAAGTGGAAGATAACACTCACAGAAGGTGTGTTCTCTGTTGTGGCACAAGGCACAAATACCCGCAATCAACTGAAATTCAATAATGGTAGTCCAAAACTATTCTCTTGCTATTCAGGCGGACAAACAGATGTGTTGATTTACATTGAGCCTGACAACTGTACTGCTCCGGCTACAGCATTGGGCGTTGAGGCAACACCTGCAAACATAACAACCATCACATCAACCACACTAAACACAACCGGTGGTAATGGCGGTGCCGTAACATACACAATCATAAGCGATAACGCTGCCAATGCCAATCTTTCAGGCACGACCTTCACAGCCACTGTCCCGGGCGTTTATACCATTCAAGCCCTGCAACCGAAAAATAACGGCGAATGTAAGCAAACAGCAACTACTAACATAACAGTCAGTTGCGATGTCAAATGGAGTATCAACGGCACTATCTCAAAAACTTCAACCATAAGTCAAAGCATGCTTCTTGCTACAGATTTCCCGACAACACCCGCTGACGATTTTATGAGTGATTGTGCTAACAAGTTTATGGGTTGGACCAACCAAAACCTCGGTCTTGAGCCGTCCGACGAACCTGCGCTGCTGTTCAGTAGTGCCACCGATGCACCGCAGATAACCGACGAAAGCGGGGCAGGGTATGTTACTTTCTATGCCGTCTTTGCAACTCTTGATATGGGCGAAGGAAGTTACAGACTCGTAACGGATGCCTCAACACTTCAGGCAGGCGACAAATTAGTATTTGCAAGTACCGACAACGAAGCCACAGCCGGCGATATTTCCTCAAGTATTATGACTGCCGTTACCTCTGAATTTTCAGAAAACGGCAAGACAATCACTACCTTAGGCAGGGGTACAATAGAATTTACCCTCGGCGGAGCGGAAGGCGCATGGACACTTACAAGTGATAATGGCTTCTTAAGTGCAACGGCTGTTAAGAAACTTGCTTGGGACAGCGAAACGGATACTTGGGACATAAGCATAACCGACGGCGATGCCACTATCAGTAGCACCAACTCTGATTTTGGCAAGTTCCTTTATAATGTCGGAAATCCGCGCTTCACTACATATACCTCCACGCCGACCTCAAGCATGGTGCTTCCGCAACTATACCGCAAAGAAGCCGGTGCAAGCAACTTTATAACCGAATGTGATCCCACAAAAGCCACTATAAGTTATGTACTTAAAGGTGGAGAGATGGGCGCCGGATGCATTACTAAACTGATTATCGACAAGGGTGATTCGCATACCGTATGTTCCGCCGAACCAACCTACGAAGGACGCGTCTTTACCGGCTGGCTGTGTAGCGACGGCAACACATATCAGGCAGGCGATGTCATCGCTGACATACAGCAAAACCTCAAACTGACTGCACAATGGGTATATCGCATTACATACAGCGTCAATGGGGCAACCGACATCGAACCGACAGTTGATATAAACCCGGGCGATGCCCTCATTCTGCCAACACCAACACAACCGGCAGAATGCGACGGCTGGGACTTCTTGGGCTGGACCACGACACCGATAAGCGGAACGGTGCAGTCTGTGGCATCACTATATGAGTCGGGAACAGAAGTAGTGCCAACTGCTACACGAACACTGTATGCCGTTTATGGCTATGGTATGGGGGGCGACATAGGCAAATACACACTCGTCAAAGACGCAGAGAGCCTCACAGAAGGCAGTCAAGTGGTAATAGTAGCACTTGATTACAACTATGCGCTCAGTACCGACCAGAATGCCAATAACCGTTCTTATGTTGAGATAACCAAAGAAGATGAGACTGTTTCGTGGGAAAACAATGCCGCTGTATGTGAGTTTATTGTCGAGAAAGGTACTTCGCAAGCAACTTGGGCTTTCTACGATGGCTCTTTAGACGGATATATCTATGCTGCAAGCGCTTCAAGCAACTATCTGCGTACAGAAACCGACCTGAGCGATAATTCAAGTTTCGGGATAACAATCAATGCCGAAACGGGTGAAGCCTTTATGCAAGCGCAAGGCGAAAACACAAGAGATGTAATCCAATACAACAATAGCAACCATTTGTTCTCTTGTTATGCTGCCGATAATGCAATGTCGCCCGTTGCCATTTACCAGAAGAGCGGACAGTTCAACTACGCAACAACCTGCTACACACTTACTTTGCATACTATCACTATCGCCGAACTGCACAACGGTACGGCAGTTGTGGCTAAAAACGATGTTATTGAAGGAAGCGGTACGAAACTGACAATCAATCCATCCGAAGGATATGCTATAGGCAACATAACTATAACACCTGCCGACGGTTGCACTCTGTCAGGTACCGATGGCAACCGACTGCTCACCAATGTAACGAAAGACATCGAGATAGATGTTACATTCACCAAACTGCCAACCTACTCAATTACCTTCCACAACCTCAATACCGGCGAAGAACAGACTGAAAACCAGACTATCAGCACAAGCAAGATAACCTTGCCGAAGGCATCTGTCTCTCCTGCTTGTCTTAGCGACGGATGGGAGTTTGCCGGCTGGATGGAAGGCTCGGCACAAACCGAAGAAACGACCACAGCACCCGTCCTCCGACCCGCCGGACAAGAGATTCTGCCTACCGACGATATGGACCTCTATGCCGTCTTCAAACTCAAGACCGGTGGCAGTAGCACCGCTACACGAGTTACCGCAACATCAGGCTTAGTGGAAGGACGGAAATATATCATAGGAAGTAAAGATAACAGCGTTACCGCAGGCACCTTGTCCGACACCTATCTCAAACCTATCGAAAGCACCTTCGGCTCAACTAACATAACAGCCGTAGCCGAAGGAACAGTGGAGTTTACCTTAGGCGTGAAAGACGGACACTACGCTTTGCTTGTCGGAACAGACTCGTTGGGTACCGACGGAGCAAAACGACTCACCATCGGCGACGAGTTTGCTACTAACCTTTGGGACATTACCTTTGATGGCGGAAATGCTGCTATAACAAGCCTTACTGAATCATACGGGGCAATTTATTATAATGCAAGTGCACCGAGATTTACTACTTATACCAAAAGCGGACAAAAACCCGTGCAGATATACAATAGCCCCAATTTGTCTGTGAAGTATAAGTCTGACCCCGCCTGCGTTACTTGTGAGGAAGCAACCTACTCGTTCGAAAGAGTAAGTATCAAGAAAGTGCCTACTGCCGAGCCGTTCACCAATACTTTCACTTCAACTAATCAGATGCCAATGCGCTGGTCGTCCGACAATGCGGCAGTGGCAACCGTCGATGCCGAATCAGGTGAGATAACTATCGTAGGACAAGGCTCGTGCGTCATAACCGTCAAACAAGCAAAAGACAATACCAACCAGTTGTGTGCCCTCGAAGCAACCTTCCCATTAGTGGTTAAAGAACCAACTATTGATGTGGTAGAAGTAAGCCCTAACACCATTGTGCTCGAACACGACTACGACGGCGATGTGCAAATAAGTCTGTGGGAGCAAGAAACGACCATTGTAGGTAGCGTGGCTGACAAAGTGTTCTTTTCCAAGTACTTCGAAGCCGCAAGTAATATGAAACTCTTTGCTATCTATAACGGTACCGACCACGACATCGATATGACCGAACTGCGTGTTCGTGCCACCGGCAAATCAAAGAAATGGTCAGAACGACAAGGCGACTTCGGATATGTCGAACTCGCTTCTATCAGCCGACTCAGAAAAGACTTCGGTGAAGCCATGCTCTTACCACCGGGAACGGAACTTATCTTCTGGTCAAATAACTTTGGTGAAGGGAATGCTCAAACCTACAACGCCTACCTTAGAGAATGTGTCAGTATGGAAATCAACGGAGTCAACTACGACTACGACGATATGGAATCAGGGGCTGTGCCTAACTGGTACTGCCTCGGCGACCCACAAGTGTATAACCGCAAAGATGCCGACGGCAACAACCAATTCGTATTCAATGGCGATGACGCACTTATACTCGAAGAGAAAGATGTCGATGGAAACTGGCAGATAATCGACCTCTTCGGAGCCGGCACAGCAGAAGGAACAAATACCGATGCTGTCGAACAGATAAAAGATAAATACACTATTAACGGAACAGAACAACCGCTCAACGATAATCCCGGCGGATGGCACTGTCTGCACCCCGATTCCATCGTTCCTTTCAGTACCAACCGGTATATGCTCTTCCGTAATAAGGATGTGCTCTCCGGTCTCAATGCTGTAGCACATAATACTGATGACTTCGTTACTCTTTGCACTGAATGGAGCGGACACCCTGTCGGTGGTAGTGCCGGTAGCGGGGCAGAAAACTATTGCTATTCAGGCACTATGTTCTCCGAACTCGGACAAATGGACTACGCTAAGTTCTATACCGACCTGAAAATCATTGACCTGCCTGCCGAGAAATTCAAAAAAGACCCCATTACAGGAACAGTTACCGTTACTATCGACGACCTGACCGACCGTGCCTGCTCATATATGCAGATAAAAGTGAAAAACGGCGATAACGAACTCGCAAAGAACGACTACAAAGTGCCAATCATCGTTACAGGCTCTGATGTTACCACCCAAGATGCCGTCTTTACCGACTTAGGCAGAACAACTTGCAAAACCTGCGATGTCGTTGTATATAAGAATGCCAAACTGACTAAGTCCGAGACAGGTGATATCAACCGCTTCCGCGACCTCGAAGTATATCCTAATGGCGAGTTTGTATTGCCTTCAGGACGCTCACTCACTGTTAATACGCTCACTATGCGAGCAAAAGACGATACCGTGTCTTCGGCTGTGCTCGACGGCAATCTCACACGCACCGCAACATTGCTCTACCACGACAAGCGCATCACCAATAGTCGCTGGTATTGGCTCACACTGCCATATCGTTGCAACATAAAAGATGTTACCTTCGACAATGGCGACCCCGCTGTCTTAGGTGCCGATTGGGCATTGCAGTACTACGACGGAGAAGTGCGTTCCGCAACACAACAAACAGGTTGGAGTTATTTTACCGGCACCACCATCGAACGCGGACAGGGCTTCATCGTGGCTATCTCAGGGCGTGAAGGACACAAGTATAGCACCCTGCGCTTCCCGATGGCTGACTACGACGAGACCGCCGACCCCGCAGTGCCCGTCGGAAACTATGGTGCGGGTACAGATGTCAGACCTAACCATAAAGGTTGGAACCTTGTGGGTAACCCGTTCTTCAGTAAGTACAACAATATGCCTGACGACGGACTCATCCTCGGCAAACTTGCGAAAGACTACGACACCGAATCAGGGCGTTGGTACGGCAAATGGACTCTCAGTACCGACGATGGCAATGTGCCATATATAACCATTCCGCAAGATGCCGGCTATTCGGAGTATATACAACAGAAAATAAGCGACTTCGGCACACTGCCTACCTTTACAAGTTACTTCATTCAGGTAGGTGGCGACACACCGCAGGACGACCTCGGAGTACAGTTCCTCAACCTCGACCGCAAGAACGCTGTTATAGCAAGAAGACAAGCCGAAAAAACCGAATCGCCCACCCGTGTATGTCTGACACTGACTAACGAAGGTAATGAGACAGACGAGACCTCGCTTATGATAGCCGAACGCTTCAACGATACTTACGAAGTTGGAGCCGACCTGCTCAAGTGGCGTG
The DNA here is from genome assembly GCA_017480285.1 of Paludibacteraceae bacterium. Lineage (GTDB taxonomy): Bacteria > Bacteroidota > Bacteroidia > Bacteroidales > Paludibacteraceae > Colicola. The sequence goes on from JAFVAX010000100.1 coordinate 42,297, forward strand.
GCACTTACTACAATTATGCACAGATAACCACCAAGCCCGTCCTTGCCTCACGCAACAATGATGCTGAACTCGCCTTCAATGCACTCGCACCCGAGAGTGCCGAAAACGGAGTACCGCTTAACTTCTTTGCCGCTAAAGAAGGAAACTACACCTTCCGACTCTCAGGCAGAACCGACATCACCGAACTCGAGACAGTCTATCTCTACGACAGTCGAGAAAAGACAACTACCGATCTGCTTTTGCAAGACTATACTTTCCAAACCGCTCGCACCGACGATAAATCGCGGTTCATAATATATGCCAAAGTCAAGCCCAAACCGCTTGTGCCTACCGATTTAGACGACTCATCCGCAGGCGTGTTGCTGACAACTGTTGATAAGACATTGATTCTTGCAGGTCTGCCACAAGATGCTACCATCTATGTCTATTCTACCGAAGGAAAACTTGTTTCGACTGCAAAGACAGAATCAGCAGGCTCAATGCTTCGATTCTGCTTGCCTCAGACAGGGGTATATAATGTAAGAGTCGTAACTCCTGCAAATGCTGAGACTTATCGTACAATCATTAAATGACAAAGAATATGAAAAGACTACTTATAACGACATTTATGATTGTATTGACTGCTGCCTTTTCAGCGAGTGCATCGACATATCGCGCCGGAGCACCTGCCAAAATAGGTCCCCGCTCAACCTCTGTTATGCTTGAATACCAAAAGGATGTGCCAATTCCAAAGTCGCCGACGCTCAACAATAGGCACGCCTCCGTTAGTGCATCCAAAGCATTGCAGTTATACAGTACATCCAAAAGAGATTTCCACTCGTATGGAAACTATGGAACTGACGGTTCGGGTGTAAGGTTGGCCGACCACTCATACCAACACATCCGTTCCTCACAGCCTGTGTATAACTTCACTTCTACTTCGCTTGCTTTTACAAAAGGGAAATTGCATACTAACGGGCATTTTAGTCACGGTGCAGAAACTGTTGCCTCACCCGCTGTCAGGAAAAACTCACCTTTCCCGCAAAACCCTCTTGACCCTTTTATGGACCCTGTAGGCGAATTGCCAATACTGCTATTGCTCTTGTTTGCAACGGCTTATGTGGCTTTTAGAAGTTATAAAAAAAAATATCGTTTGTATTTTCGTAAAATTTTTCGTACATTTGCAACTCAAAAATTATAATTAACTTAAATTTCAACTATCTAACAAACATTAAGAGATGAAAAAAACACTTTTTGCGGTTTGTTTCGCATTGCTGACAGTTTTAGGCTTCGCAGCCGATCGTCAGCACACCCTTAAAATCTACAACTGGGCCGACTACATCGAGCCTAAGGTTCTCAACGATTTTAAGGTATGGTACAAAAATCTGACAGGTGAAGAGATTGAGATTATCTACAACACCTTCGACATCAACGAGTCGATGCTTACGCAGATTGAAATAGGTAAAGAGGACTACGACCTTATCTGTCCGTCGGAATATATCATCGAGCGTATGCTCAAGAAAAATCTCCTGCAACCTATTCAGCGAAACCTTGTGCCTGACACACTGCAGTATTTCGACAATGTAGCACCATTCGTTGTTGATAAGTTCCAACAGATGAGTAGCGACAAAGTCGTTTCCGACTTCACTGTCGGTTATATGTGGGGAACAACAGGTTTCCTCTACAACCCGCAATTTGTAAAAGAAGAAGAACTTGACTCTTGGGGTGCCATACTCAATCCCCGTTTCAAAGACCGTATCTTTATGAAAGATGCTTTCCGAGATGTCTATTCCGTCATCGTTCTTTATGCTTACTACAACGATATCCTCTCGCAAGATGTTACACGCGACGAACTTGTGCAAAATCTTACACAAGAGCGTATCGACTCTGTTGAACGCATACTTATCAATGCCAAAGACCAGATAGCAGGCTGGGAAGTGGACTTCGGAAAAGAGGAAATGGTAAAAGGTAAAACTTGGATGAACCTATCTTGGTCTGGCGACGCTCAATGGGCTATCAACGAAGCAGCCGAAAGCGGACTTGAACTCAAATATACCGTTCCAAAAGAAGGTACCAATGTATGGTTCGACGGTTGGTGCATTCCTGTATATGCCAAAAATGTGAAGGCCGCTACATTCTTTATTGACTTCATGTGCCGCCCGGACATAGCCCTTCGGAACATGGACGAGATTGGTTATGTGTCGGTTATCGGTACTCCTGAGATACTTGAGGCTATCGAAGACTCTACCGAATGGCCCGAACCATTAGACCTTACCTACTTCTTTGGTGAAGACGCAACCGCCATTCATGCCAACCCTGTTCTGTATGCCGACAAGAGTGTCGTTGACCGTGCAGCACTTATGCATGATGCAGCCGAGCAGACCGAAGCCATGCTTAAGATGTGGTCGCATGTCAAAGGAGATAACCTCTCAGTCGGTATAGTGGCCTTCTTCGCTCTGTTGGTAGTAGTGCTTATAGGATTTATTGTAGTGCGCTCTATCAACAACCGTAAACGCACAAGAAGAAGATAAATACAAGAAGAGTAGTTTATTAGACAGTCATTTATTGTCTAACTTTCACTTTGAGAAATTTACTATCTAACCTTCATTTTGAGTAATAAGCGTGGCAATCTCATCCATAAGCGCAAAGAGATTGTCGCGCTTTTCTTCTCTCAAGAGTTGTATTCGCATAGGTTTGAAATTGGCAATACCCTTGAAAACAGGCGATGCTGCAAAATGACTACGCGAATGAACAATACCTTTCCTTTCGTCTTGTAGCCATTCAATGCTGTTATCTACATGCTCTTTCAGTATGTCAATCTGTTCCTTAACCGGCATCGCAGGCATCTTCTCACCAGTCTCAAGAAAGTATTTTATTTCACGGAATATCCAAGGTCTGCCAAAAGTGGCTCTGCCTATCATTATGGCATCAACGCCGTATGTATCAAAGGCAGTGCGCGCATCCTCAGGAGCGGTTATATCGCCATTGCCGTTTATTGGTATATGTATCAGCGGATTATGTTTTATCTTGCCTATCTCTGTCCAGTCTGCCTCCCCTTTGTACATCTGACACCTTGTGCGCCCGTGTATGCTTATCTCCCTAACGCCCAAGTCCTGTAGCCTCAATGCCAAATCGCCGATAATAATATTCTGTTCGTCCCAGCCTAAACGCGTCTTCACCGTTACGGGCGTTCTGACGGCCTTGACAACAGCCTCTGTAATCTGCAGAAGTCGTGGAATATCTTTCAGCAAACCGGCACCGGCACCCTTGCCTGCCACTTTCTTTACAGGACAACCGAAATTCAAATCAATGAAATCAGGCTCTGCCTCCTCCGCAATACGAGCCGCCCAAGCCATCGTCTCAGGGTCTTTGCCGTACAACTGTATAGCCACAGGACGCTCCTTCTCCGATATGGTCAGTTTCTGCATCGTACGATTAACACTGCGTACAAGAGCATCACAATTGATAAACTCCGTATAAACACGGTCGGCACCAAAACGCTTGCAGAGCAGTCTGAAAGCAGGATCGGTTACATCCTCCATCGGAGCAAGATATAGCGGATAAGGTCTCATTCGGTGGTGTTTTTATTCGGTCTTTCTTTCAGGGTAAGAAATGCGGTGGTGATTCATACTAAGTATCTTTTCCTTGAACACCTGACGAATTTCTTCTATATCTTTGAAACTGAGCGATGTGTGCTTCAACTGACCGCTTGCTATCTGTGCGTTAATCATCTGATCAACAGCACTTGAGATGCTCTCTTCGGTGAACTCTTGCAGACTTCTTGTACGCGCTTCCACACCATCGGCAAGCATCAGTATGGCAGTCTCTTTGCTGTCAGGCATCGGACCAGGGTAGGTGAATGGCGTCTCATCTATATCTTCACCCGGATGCTCGTTGCAATAACTGTTGAAGAAATACAGTGCCTTGCCCGTACCATGATGAGTCTCAATGAAATGTATTATCGTTTCAGGTATCTTGTTCTTTTTTGCTATCCTCACACCCTCAGCCACATGGCCTATAACTATTTGTGCGGCATCTACATACGACAGTTTCGACAACGGGTTATCACCAAACTGATTTTCAGTAAAACAATGTGCATTCACCATCTTACCTATGTCGTGATACAAACCACCTGTCCTGACTAACAGCGCATTTGCACCAATCTTTTTTGCCGCCTCCGCAGCGAGCGTACTGACCTGTAGCGAGTGCTGGAAAGTGCCAGGGGCTTTCTCTGCAAACTGAAGCATAAGGTTACTGCTAACATTCGTTAGTTCAACAAGCGTGATGGCAGATGTGAGTCCGAACAGTCGTTCAATTATGTAGATAAGACCGTAAGAGAACACTACTAACAACGCATTTATGGCAAAACATACATATACATGCCAGTCAAGCATCTCCCATGTGCCTTCCTCTGCAAGCGTTATGGCACTATAGGCTACTGCATACGACAAGAGTATAAGCAATGCTGTGTTGATAATTTGCGAGCGTTGAGTCAAATCGTGAAGCGACGATATTGCCACATAGCCTACAATGATATGAACAAACAGAAACTCAAATGGTTGCGGCACAACGATGGCTGACAGTAGTATCGTTGACAAGTATGTTATAAAGGCTGTCCGCGGGTCGTAGAAGACACATATAATCAATGCAACCCAAGCAAAAGGCACTATATACACGCTTACCGGTGTGAAGCGGACAATGCAGGCGCAAATGACTATTATGATAATCATCATAGCCCACAACAGCGACAATGCCCTTAGATCACCCGACAGTTTTTTCCTGAACACAAACAAGTACAGCCACATAAGACACAGCACTATCACAATCATACCCGCCTCGCCTAACAATGTCCATATCGACAAGCGTTGAGTCTGCATATCTTGCTCTGTCGAAAGTTTCAGAGAATAAAGTATTTGGTATGTCTCAGGCGTTACTATATCACCCCTGTTTACAATACCCTGACCTTGTTGCACAATGCCCTGTGTCAGACTTATTTGCGAGAGCAACGACTCTTTCACACGGTTCGAAGTGAGAGTATCTAACAGCACATTCGGCTCAAGATAGCGGTTTACATTTAGTTGAGCAAGAGTATTGCCAACCGGCGCATTTTCAAACAGATAGGTATATGCCGTTTTGGGAGTGAAGAACTCATCAACAGCGTGAATACTTACCGTATGTGCCGAATCAACCACATGTACATAGTCATATCCGCTGTTTGTAAGTATGTTTTCATCGTCTGCCGTTATGATACCGTTTTGAAAGATATGCGGTAGTTCGCGTTTAAGATACTGCTGGGTCTGCGGGTCGTATGTAGAGCCAATCAATTGAGACATACGACTTTCCGCTATCTCAGCATCGTAATAATAATACGGGCGGTAGTCTTTCAACACCTCCTCACGCTCTTTTGTCAACTGATCTTCGGTCTTATAGATAGGAAAATCTTTGTCGGCAGTCAAAAGTTCATAGTTCCAAGGTTTGCCCACGCTGAAACGGTATTTGAAACCATTGACCTTATGTGGAAAAAGTTCCAAACAAATCAAAACAGTAAGCAGTGCTATTGCTGTTTTTACTGTGTAAATAAGCCAAGCCGGTTTTTTCATAATATCATAATATTATATATCTATAATCCAACATCCATTATCCAACTTCCAACAGCGCAACGCTCCAACTTCCAACCTCACTTCCCCCTCTTTTTCGCAAAAAAATCTTGAAGCAAATGCTTGCTTTCTTTTTCCAAAATTCCCGATGAAATCGAGCATTTTGGATGTAAGACATCGGGGGCAAACTGTGTGTAACCTTTCTTGTCGTCTTTAGCCCCATAAACCAATCGTCCTACCTGCGCCCAACCTATGGCAGTGGCACACATGGCACACGGCTCAAGCGTTACATACATTGTGCAGTCTGTCAGGTATTTTGTCCCTAATATCTTCGATGCCTCTTTAAGTGCTTGTATTTCAGCATGTACGGTAATATCAGTAAATGTTTGTGTCTGATTATGCGTGCTATTTAAGACTTTTCCGTCTTTGACCAACACACAGCCAACAGGTATCTCATCTTCTTCAAATGCTTTTTCTGCTTCATCAAGAGCTAAACGCATAAACTTTTCATCGTCTTCCTTTGGTAATGATTTGTTTGGAACAGCCTTAGCAAATACAGGTATATCTTCTGGGTGTTGCTCAAACCAATTACCTATCACCACCCAGTCTGCGCCTGACTTGAAAGCGTTTGTCATTGCCCTCACATTGCATATCCCGCCACCTGCAATAAGTGGCACACCGATGTTTTTCCTGACATCTCTTATTATTGGCAGTCCTACAGGCTTTTTAGCACCGCTACCGGCTTCCAAATATATCATCTGCTGACCTAACAACTCGCTCGCAACCGCCGTTCTGACAATCAGTTCTCTATCGTCTTGACTAAGCGGCTCTGTCATCGATACTTTTTCTACCGACGACTCTTTTCCTCCGTCAATCAGTATATAACCCATAGGTATGGCTTCAAGATGTTTTTTCTTGATGGTCAGTGCAGCCTCTGTCTGTCTGCCAATCAGCATTTCTGCGTTTCTTGACGACACAAGCGTCAGAAACAATATAGCATCCGCTTCCTCGCTTATTTGCATCGTACTGCCCGGGAATAGCAAAATCTTGCACCTTTCTTGCTCCTTGTAGTACTTTTCGCACTGTTCTTTCAGTGTCCTGACAAACTGATCTATTGATTTGTTGTAGCCGCTACCACCTACAAGCACATAGCGTATCCCGCCTTCTGCCAGCTTTTGTGCATAACGAGCCACACCGTTTATTTCGGTTTTTTCAGGGTCAAGCAATACCACTAACTGCTTTTTCTGTTGCCTTATATCTGCTTGTATGTTACTTAGTACGCCCATGCTACAACTATTATATACTGCTCGTTTTGTTCCACAATGGTCAGTTTGTATTTCTCTTTTGTAGGTATTATCTGTGCGTCAAAACTGCAATTTTCCCCGATTTCATCGGTAAAAATCTCTATTTCTTCGCCCAAATATCCCGCTTTTTTGCCGGCAGTCTTGAATATCGCTTCTTTGGCGCACCAGCACTTGCAGAGGTTCTCAAGTGTCATTGTCATACCCTTTTGCTCTTTCTTAGACAAGTATTTGTCTTTGACTCTCTGCAATCGGTCGCTTATGTTTTCAATATCTACCCCTATCTCTTTTTTCGATACTGCTACTGCCAAATGCGTCCTTGAGTGTGAAATACTTAAAAAAACTCCGTTTTCATCGGTATTTTTATTCTCAATATATGGTTTGCCTTCGTCAGTATGCTTGAGTTCTATGTCTTTGCCGAAAATATGTTGTAATAGTGCATTTTCAGCATTTATCTCGCTTTCCCGTTTATTGCCTCTCTGCTCAAAGGGCATGCAAAAAACTTCGCTTTCATCGGATATTTTATATCGTTTTATCATTGCCAGCGAAACGATTCTATCATGTGTCGTATGTCCTTTTTCAGGAAAGTCAGCACGGGTGCAAGTGAGTCCTCTTTGGGCGGACAGTTGAAATAGACCGATACACGGAAGAAGTTTGCCGTGCTGTCTGTTACATAAAACTGAAGCGGTGATGCCGTGTTGCCCTCTAATTCATAATAAACCCCATAGATATTCTCTTCAGGGTTTTCGTAGTCTTGTTCGGGTATGCCCGTCGCAATAGACGCATGTTTGTATATAAACGCTTGTGCATCGTCCGACAGACTGCGCAGGTTGTCCCTGACAGGCAGGTATGTACAATGTACATCTACATTAAATGCCTTATAATGAAGGTTAAGCCAGTATTTTTCTTCTCTGTCTTTCAGTTCTTTTATATCTGCATAACACGAGTAATCAAAACTGTACGGATATGTCTTGTCGCTGAACTTCTGATAGCAAGTGTCAGGTATGTGAATACGCCAATAACCCGTCGGTTTGGGTGTACGACGCGTATCACAACCTGCCAAAACAACGGCCAATACAATTATATATAATAACTTACGCATTGCTCTTGATTTTTACTTTTATTGTTTTTATTCTTTTTCTTGTTACTGATACCACTTCAAATATATAGTTCTTATATTCAAGTTTCTCGCCTTTCTTCGGGAAATCACCTTTCAGTTCAAGCACCAGTCCCGCCAATGTCTCAACCTCACCGTCAATCTTTTCGAAATCGTCTTCGTCAACATCTAAAACCTTGTAGAAATCGTTGAGCAATATCTTGCCGTCAAACAGGTATTCTGTATCGTTTATTTGTGTGAAAAGGCGCTCATCTTCGTCGTATTCATCGGCTATATCGCCTACAATTTCCTCAAGCACATCTTCAAGCGTAACAAGTCCTGCCGTTCCGCCATATTCGTCAACTACTATCGCTAAATGTATTTTTTGTTCCTGAAACTCAGTGAAAAGGTCATCTAATTTTTTGCTTTCAGGTACGAAATATGCCGGTCTTACCAATGTTTGCCAACGGAAGTTTCTTGGTTTGTCAAGATGAGCAATCAAGTCTTTGGCAAACAAGATGCCTTTTATATTGTCGGTTGAGCCGGCATAAACGGGAATACGCGAGTAGCCCGAGTCAGTGATGACATGTAACAGCTGCTTGAAATCTGATTTTATGTCCACTGCCACAATGTCCAATCTCGGACGCATAATATCGCTTACCTCTATGTTGCCGAACTTGGTTATACCCTCAAGTATCTCTTTCTCTTCCTCCGATTCGACATGCGTCAGTTCAACGGCTTGCGACAACTCATCCATCGTCGGTACATGATGACTGCTGTGCTCAACGCTCTGTTCTACTATCGATGTCGATTTGATAAGCAAAAGCGAAAAAGGCTTCAGCAGAACCGACAATACAGTTAGCCCGGGTGCAGCAAACCTTGAAACACGCACCGGCGACAAGGTCGCATAAACCTTAGGAGTTATCTCGCTTACTAACAGCAAAAGAAAAGTAATAACCACGGTCTCAATCAGGAACTCCAACCACTGATGCCCCCAAAAATCAAATACCTGACTTGTGAAAAATGCTAAAAGAAGGGTTATTACAATGTTTACAAAATTGTTGGTTATCAAAATCGTAGCCAATAGCCTGTTGGGATTTTCCAAAAGCGACAACACCTGTTTTGAGCGCATGTCATCGTTTTCCGCAAGTTTCTCTTTGTCCTTCGGCGTAAGCGAGAAAAAAGCAGTCTCCGACGAAGAGATATATGCCGATAAAAACAAACCTAAAACGGCAAGACTTAAGGCAAACCATGGGGTTATGCCGTATGCCGTATCTCTGATTATTGAAAAAACTACTAAAATCATAAATTTTTACATTTCCGACTACAAAAATAATCATTTTTCTTGAAAAACTGAAAAATGTGAGTATTTTTTATTATCTTTGTAGGAAATTTGTGTATTTTTTGCTATTTTTGTGCAAAACAAGTATGAAAAATTATATGACTCAAACAAAAACATGTCTTTTGGTCGCATTTTTGTTGTGCCTAACCCAACTTAATGCCCAACACTCGGAAATCTATGTGCATCCTGATGCCAAGTATCACGATGCGGTAATGCTCTATCAAGAGGGCAAATTTGAGGCTTCGGAGTTTTCACTCAACCAATACTTTGGAACTGAATTTGCAGAGCAGGCAGCCTACTTGCATGTGGCAAACGCTTTCAGTATGCGAAAAAAGAACGCATTAGACCTCGCCAAAAACTACCTGCAAGCACATCCTTATACACCATATTTAAGCGATGTGAACTTCATTATCGGTACCTTGCAACTCGAGAAGAAGAAGTATAAACAAGCATTGAAGTGCTTCGAAAAAGTGCAGATAAAAGAGTTGGAACGCCCACACCAACAAGATTTTATGTTTAATTGCGCTTATGCTTTTGTTCAGGAAAAACAATACGAAAAAGCACTCGGTATGTTTGCTCGTCTTGAAAACACTGACGAGAAACGGCAAAACGATGTAACTTACTATACCGCCTATTGCCACTATATGCTCTCAGAATATGAGAGTGCATTGGACGGCTTTATGAAAATTGAAAACACTAATGCCTACAAAAAGACTGCACCATATTACATTGTGCAAATCAACTATATATTAAGGCAATATGATGAGGTTTATGACCGTGCTGAGACTTTGCTAAAAGAGCAACCCGCCAACGAGAAAAATGCCGAACTGCACCGTATCTTAGGCGAGATTTATTACCAAAATCAAAAATATGACCAAGCAGTCAATCATTTGCTTGAGTATGAGAAACTGACTGCTCAAAAAGGTGAGAAACTGATGCGTGAAGATGTCTATCTGCTCGGTATGTCCTACTACGAGATGAAACAGTGGGAAAAAGCAAGCATTTATCTGAAAAAAGTCGATAAACCTGACGATGCACTCTCCCAGAATGCTTGCTACCACCTTGGAAACACTTACATTAAGTTAGGGCAGTTCGACCAAGCCAAAATGCAGTATATGAGTGCATCCAAACTGTCGTTCAACCCCACTATAAAAGAGCAGGCGGCTTACAACTATGCTCTGACAACTTATAAGTCAAGCACTCCTCTCGGCGAGAGTGTTGTCGCTTTCACTGATTTCTTGCGCGACTATCCTAACTCAACCTACAGAGATACCGTATATCACTTGCTTTCAGATGCTTTCATCACTTCGAAAAACTATTCTGCAGCACTCTCGGCTTTGGATAGTATCCACCCCGTTACACCCGAACTGAACCGTACAAAGCAATACCTTCGTTATCAGTTAGGTAGCGACGCCTTCTTGCAAAATCGCTACGGCGCGGCTATCCCTTGGCTTGATAAAGTGATTGAAAATGAGCAAGGTAACACTGCTTACAAAGCAGAAGCCATCTATCTTCGTGGTGAAGCAGAATATCGTATCAACAAGTTAGATGCCGCCCGCGACGATATGTTGCAGTTCTTACAACTTGACGAGGCGACACAAAGCAAAAATAAGCAATCAGCACAATATACTTTAGCTTATACCTATTTTTCCAAACAGGAATACGACCAAGCCAAGACGCTCTTCGAGCAATATGTCAAATCAGTGCCACAAACAGATCCTACTTATGCCGACGCTCTCAACCGCTTGGCTGACTGCTACTTCGTCAAGCGCGATTTTATCAACGCAGAGAAGTATTATGCCCAGACAGTTGCACTCGGACAAAAAGGTAGCGACTATGCTATGTATCAGCGGGGTTATATCCTCGGTTTGATGCACCGCTACGAAGATAAAGTTAAAGTTATGGAGAACCTTGTCAGGCAGTTCCCGCGTTCCGACTTTGCCGACGATGCTCTCTACGAGTCCGCCCGTGCTGAACTGCAACGCCACCACAGCGAAGCTGCACTCAATGCCTACGAGCGTCTGCTGAAAAACTATCCAAATGCACCAATGGCGCGTAAGGCGGCACTCGAGAAAGGTATGGTCTATTACAACGAACAGAAAAACGCAGAAGCCATCGCTGCCTATAAGTTCGTGATAAACAAGTATTCAGGCTCCGAAGAAGCATACACCGCACTCGATGCACTCGAGAAAATATATGTTGAGACAAATCAAGTTCAGGAATATCTGACATACATCAAATCCATAGGGAAGATGCGTATGCAGATAGATGCGCAAGAAGACTCGCTTGTCTATACTGCCGCCGAAAGGCAATATCTGTTTGGCAACTATACTGAAGCCGCCGCAGGCCTAAGCCGTTATGTTGAGCAGTTCTGCGATGCAGGCAGAAACTGCCAGTTGGCACGCTACTACCTTGCTGACTCTTACTATCGTATCGGACAGAAAGACGAAGCCCTCAAAGCATATAGCGCCATTGGCGAACACGAAGGCAGTCCATATCTTGAAGAGGCTGTCATGCGAATGGCGGAGATAACCTACGACAACAAGCAGTTCAACCTCTCTCAACAACATTTTGTTCAACTTGAGAAACTGTCTTCAACACTGGAAAATACTAACATCGCCCGACTTGGACAGTTGAGATGTGCTTTCCAACTCAAAGATACAACCAATATCGTATCATCTGCAACCACACTTATCACCGATCCTTCGCTCAATGCCGAACGACACGCCGAAGCCTTCTACGACAGAGCATTTGCTTATATATGGCAAAACGATACCGTCAAAGCCATCGATGATATGCGACAAATAGCAAACGACACCCGTACCGCTATGGGAGCAGAAGCCAACTATCGTATCGCTGAATGGCAGTATGGGCAAGGTCTGCTCGACGATGCTGAAAACAGTATCATGCGCTTTGCCGCTATGAACACACAGCATCAGTACTGGCTCGCACGAAGTTTCATCGTTCTTGCCGACATCTACCTTGACAGGGGCGACTGGTTCCAAGCAAAACAGTATCTCTTAAGTCTCAAAACCAACTATCGCAATCAGGACGACGTACAACCTATGATTGACAGCCGGTTGGAGAGTATTGATAAACAACATCAACAGACAGAACAGCAACCTATTGAAGAAAACGAAAATGAAGAAGACTAATATAACCCTATGCGCACTTTTCGTAACTTGTATGTTATGGGCGCAACAAGACAGTATTTTTGAGCGTTCTGTCATGGTGGAACGCGATTTCCAACCCGTTGTGGAAAAGGCTAAAAAAGTGAATACCACCCCCGACATCCTTGAGGCTGTGGTTGACGCTACCGAGCCCGACTTCTCCAACTACAACGAACCTATGGAGAAAGCCCACAACATCACACCTATGGGACATGTGGATATGCACTTCCCCATGCCCGAACAGAAACATGGTTTCTTGCGCGTGGGAGGCGGATACATCGGCTCTATGCTCGATTTCCACTATACTACGGTCAATGACAACCAACTGCTTTTCGGTGTGCGTGCCTCACATCTTGGCAACTGGAACAGAAAAACACTATCGCATACCTCTGTCGGACTGAACCTCAACAAGGCGTTCCGAAAGATGGAACTGTTCTTCGATGCCGATGCAACCGAGATTTTCTTCGTCCGCTATGGTCGTTATTTCAACTATACCAACCAAAACAAACGCACAGGCGAGTTCGTAGGAATAAAAAAATTCTCCGACTACCTATCTGAAGACAAAGGCAGCCATTGGGAAGTCAATAGCCATATCGGTATCCGCTCGGCCGGCAAAAGCCCGTGGAAATACTATGTCCAAACAGGCTACGAAGGCTTCGTCATGGGTAAGAAACAAGCCGAACACATGATTAACTCCAATGTAGGTGTGGCGTGGGAAAGCAAGAACCACCATGTCGGACTTGATGTCAATCTCGTTGACCATTTCTTTACCGCCGACATGGACGGTTTCGAGTTCTCGGACTTCTACATAAGCCGTGGCGACACAGTAGCGGAAAGCCACCATACACTTAAGATCCGTCCGTACTACGAACTGCTTCTGAAACGCTTTACTTTGCACCTCGGTGTGAACCTCGATATGAGTTTTAACAAAGGCAAAGTGTTCCAACCCTCGCCAAATGTCAGTTTCGAATGGCTCATCGCACCCGAGTGGGTTACACTCTTTGGTCATGCCACGGGCGACTATCAGGTCATTTCCGTACGCGACCACTTCCGCTTCAACCGCTACTTGTATGCACAAAACGAATTGGCAAGTTCAAGTTCCAGAACCTACAACCTTGTAGATGCTATGCTCGGACTCAAACTGCACCCGCATACCGACCTCCTTTTGTCCGTCTTTGCAGGATATAACTATACCAAAGACGATGTATTCTATGTACCTGACACAAAGGGTTATACAACACTCGTCGGATTCAACCATACACACTGGACTGTCGGCATGAACCTTAATTATCATTATCAAGACATAGTAAAACTCTCCTTCAATGCCTTCTATAACCTTTGGAACATGCTCAAAACAAACGGAGTGGACGCCTACAAAGACTACGGACTTGGCAACTGGCAAGTGCTCGACCGACCCGCTTGGGGAATAGACCTCCGTCTTGACTATAACATCAACCAGAAATGGAGTCTCTATAGCGACAACCATTTTGCAGGTGGCAGACACTTCCTTGACCTGAACATGCAGGCAGTCAAAGCACGACCGCTTATCGACCTGAACTTAGGCGCACAATATGCAGTCAGAAAAAATATATCACTCTTCCTGCAACTCAACAACTTTATCAACTGGAAAGCCGATATTTTCTATGCTTACCAGACACAAGGCATCAACGGAATGATTGGACTTAATTGGGTATTCTAACCCTCATCCTGAACTTGTTTCAGGATCTAATAAACAACCAAACAATGCAAAACATTCGTAATTTCTGTATAATAGCACATATTGACCACGGTAAATCAACGCTTGCTGACCGCCTTTTGGAATATACCAAAACGGTAGAAGGCAAAGTGTCGGAAAATCAGGTGCTCGATGATATGGATTTGGAAAAAGAGCGTGGTATTACCATCAAAAGCCACGCCATCCAAATGCAGTACAAATATACACCTCATTCTGAACTTGTTTCAGGATTTCCTTCCGAAGGTGTTTATACATTGAACCTCATCGACACTCCGGGGCATGTGGACTTCTCATACGAGGTGAGCCGCTCAATAGCCGCCTGTGAAGGGGCACTTCTCGTTGTGGATGCCTCGCAAGGTGTGCAGGCACAAACAATCTCCAACCTCTATATGGCTCTTGAACACGACCTTGAGATTATCCCCGTCATGAATAAGTGCGATATGGACTCTGCCATGCCCGACATGGTGGAAGATGAGATAGTCGAACTCTTAGGCTGCAAACGCGAGGAGATAATTCGTGCAAGTGGCAAGACCGGACAAGGCGTTGAAGAAATCTTGCAAGCCATCGTTGAGCGCATACCCGCCCCAAAAGGCGACCCCGAAGCACCGCTCCAATGCCTTATCTTCGACTCTGTGTTCAACTCTTTCCGTGGCATAATAGCATATTTCAAAATTGTTAACGGCACAATCCGTACCGGCGACCTCGTCAAGTTCTTCAACACCGGCAAAGAATACGATGCCGACGAGATAGGAGTGCTCAAACTCGATATGCAACCCTGCAAACAACTCTCTGCCGGAAATGTTGGATATATTATCTCAGGTATCAAAACATCTACCGAAGTCAAAGTGGGCGATACTATAACTCAAGTCAACCGACCTTGCGAAAAGGCTATCGAAGGTTTCGAAGAAGTCAAACCTATGGTATTCGCCGGTGTCTATCCTATCGAAGCCGAAGACTATGAGAACCTTCGCGCCTCGCTCGAGAAACTGCAACTCAACGATGCCTCACTAACCTTCACACCTGAATCGTCGGTGGCTCTCGGTTTTGGTTTCCGTTGCGGGTTCCTCGGACTTTTGCACATGGAAATAGTGCAAGAACGACTCGACCGAGAGTTTGACATGGATGTCATCACAACCGTACCCAATGTATCGTATAATGTATATGACAAACATCTCAACAAGATAGAGGTGCACAACCCTGCCGGTATGCCCGATATTGCCGTTATCGACCATATCGAAGAGCCGTTCATTCGCGCATCTATCATTACTGCTACTACATACATAGGCAACATCATGACCCTCTGCCTTGGCAAGCGCGGCGAACTTGTCAAGCAGGAATATATATCAGGTAATCGTGTGGAGATACTCTTCGACCTGCCACTCGGCGAGATAGTTATCGATTTCTACGACAAACTCAAAAGTATATCAAAAGGTTATGCTTCGTTCGACTACCATCCCAATGGTTTCCGACAGTCCGATTTGGTCAAACTCGACATCCTCTTGAACGGCGAGCAAGTTGACGCTCTATCAACTCTTACCCACCGCTCTAATGCTGTCGATTTCGGGCGGCGTATGTGTGAGAAACTCAAGGAGTTATTACCTCGTCAGCAGTTTGATATCGCTATTCAAGCCGCTATCGGACAGAAGATTATCGCCCGAGAAACGGTCAAACAGGTCCGCAAGGATGTAACTGCCAAATGCTATGGTGGTGATGTCAGTCGTAAGCGCAAACTGCTCGAGAAGCAAAAACGCGGCAAGAAAAGAATGAAGCAAATAGGTAATGTCGAAGTCCCGCAAAAAGCCTTCCTCGCCGTACTGAAATTAGACTGAAAAGATAGTATTTTTACTTTTATTTACAACAAAAAACACAAATTCTTTGCAAATTTGGTTATTTGCAAAGAATTTTGTATATTTGAGCGTATTTCCAAAATTTAATAATTAACGATTGATTTGAAAAAATATTATTGTTTTATATTATTTTTTTCTATACAGATATCTGCATTTGCAGACCATACTTATTTTCCTAATGAAATAGAGTGGACGCTGCTTAAAACTGATTGTTATTTGTTTGGTGGAGACGATAATAAAATATATCGAGTAAAAATAAAAATTGAAAAAGACACTATTATAAGTAATAAAAAGTATCAAATTATTGAAAATATACCTATTCGTTCGGATGGAAACAAAGTTTATTGTTATATAAAAAAAGATAATAATATATTTGAAGATTTTCTGTTATATGATTTTGATTTAAAAGTGGGAGATTCAATATTAACAGCTTACCCTTTAGAATTGGAAACAAATAGTATGTTTAGAGAGGCATATTATAATTTATGGAAATATACGACTTTATATTATGATTATGTCAAAGAGATTGATACTATAGTACTTAATGATGGTCGATTAGCAAAAAAAATAGAATATACTTATATGCGACCATCTGACATAGAATATATTGGAAGTGTTGGGGCTTCACTATTTACACCGATATCAAAAGTGGATTCCTGTTTTGATGTATCTCTTGCTTGTTGTTCGGTTGATGGTTGTCCAATATATGAGAGTTGGAGCAATGCGTGTTCAGAAAATAATATGATAGAAGATTCTGAAAATAAACAAATTTTATTTAATATTGATAATCAAATATTAGAAATAGAAAATTATTGTAAAATAGAAAGTGTTAAAATATATTATATAGATGGAACTTTGGTATGTAATTCTTTTATTGACAACAATAACATTCCACTACCTTGTAAGCCGAAGAATTTGCAAAAATGCAATGATAATAAACAAAAATACTATTACTATGTTGATTTATCTTCTTTACCTTTCGGAAACTACATACTAATCCTTTTAGATGAAAAAGGTAATAAAAAAATAAAAAAAATTATTAAGTTATACAACTAATAAATTTGTTATTAAATTTTTAACGAATTGTTGATATAAAGTAAATGTGAAAAAACCGAAGAGACAATGGGATATAACAGTCGTTATTAGTTATGTTGAAAAAAATACTATTCTGCGTATTTGTCGCACTTTTTTCCATTTCTGTATTTGCCGATGATATTATTTACACAAAAGACGGCAAAACTTTTTCCGGTCACATAACACGACAAAGAGGCTTACAGATTGCGATAGTAACTGCTGATAACAATGAAGTGGTAATTAACAAATCGGATATTCTCAAACTTGAATATTCTAATGGGGCGGTTTATGAGAATGTTGATGGCAAACTTAAATTAAAAAAAGACCATCCTGTTGTTGGTCGCAGAGAACAACATCGTCAAGGTAGCCACGAAACAACACCTCGCAGACAACCTAAAGAAGAAACCGTTGGACATCACAACGAAGGAAAAGAAAAAATTGAAAAACCTGTTGGTAATGGTGATGAAAGAATGTTGTGCATTGAAGAGTGCGATTTGATAAAAAAAGGTTATCGCGGTATGATTGAAGTTGGCGGAACAAGAGGACTTGGAGTTAACAAAGGTATTGGTACGCTTAACATAGCAACTGTGCACGGCTATCAGTTTAATGAATATATGTTTTTGGGCGCAGGTATTGGTGCAAATATAAATTTCACCATGAAAGATAAGGCTAACGGCACTAAAGCAGGTTGCACTTATGTTTTTATGCCCGTTTTTATGGATTTACGCTTTTCTTATCCGCTTCATAAAACTTTTGCTTTTGCAGATTTCCGTGTAGGTGGAGCACCTTATTTTGGCGATGATATAAAAGTTGATGGTTCAATTTTTCAGACTAAAGAATACCTAAAGGGAGGTGCGTATTTTGCTCCAAGTTTCGGCTTTATGTTTGCAAGAAAACCTAATAGCGCTTTGGGACTTGCAGTACAATACATTATGCAACATTCTGCTGCAAAAGACAAAAAGGATTTCCTTACACATTATTTTGGTGCAAAAATGATAATTGAATTCTAACAAGACAGCTTTTTTGTAAAACAACACAAATTCTTTGCAAATTTGGTTATTTGCAAAGATTTTTGTATATTTGTATGCTTTATATGCAAAAGCGTGTTAAAACATAAGATTATCTAAATAAATGAAACGAACAGAAATAAAAGAAGCACTTGAAGGCAAACTCGTAGGGCAACAAATAACCCTTATGGGTTGGGTGCGCTCGCGTCGTGGCAATAAGAATGTATCATTCATCGCCCTCAACGACGGCTCTACTATTAAAAACATTCAGATAGTAGTTGACCTGCAGAACTTTACAGAAGAACAACTCAAACCTATCACTACCGGCTCCTGTATCAAAGCCGAAGGCTTGCTCGTTGAGTCAATGGGTAAAGGACAAACAGTAGAGATGCAAGCCAACGCTCTGCATGTGTTCGGCACCGCCGATGTGGATACATACCCTCTGCAAAAGAAAGGTCATACAATGGAATACTTGCGCGAGATAGCACACCTGCGCCCACGTACCAACACATTCGGAGCAGTATTCCGCCTTCGACACCACATGGCAATGGCCATTCATACCTACTTCCATCAGCACGGATACTTCTATTTCCATACACCACTCATCACAGCCTCTGACTGCGAGGGTGCAGGGCAGATGTTCCAAGTAACGACTAAAAACCTCTATAACCTCAAGAAGGACCAAAACGGACAAATAGACTATTCCGACGACTTCTTCGGCAAGCAAACGGCTCTAACCGTCAGCGGACAACTTGAAGGCGAACTCGGGGCTTTGGCACTCGGAAAAATATATACTTTCGGACCAACCTTCCGTGCCGAGAACAGCAATACACCCCGACACCTTGCCGAGTTCTGGATGATTGAACCCGAAGTGGCATTCATCGACAAAACCGACCTTATGGACATCGAAGAGGACTTCCTTAAATTCTGCGTCCGTTGGGCACTCGACAACTGTCAGGACGACCTACAATTCCTCAACGATATGTTCGACAAAGGACTTATCGAACGCCTGCAGAAAGTAGTAGATACGGAGTTTGTGCGTCTGCCATATACCGAAGGTATCAACATCCTTCAACAGGCCATTAAGAACGGAAAGAAGTTTGAGTTCCCATGCGCTTGGGGCGACGACCTCGCCTCCGAACATGAGCGTTACCTCGTGGAAGAGCACTTTGGCAAACCTGTCATCATGACCGACTATCCGCGCGAGATAAAAGCCTTCTATATGAAGCAGAACGCTGACGGCAAAACAGTGCAAGGCACCGATGTTCTCTTCCCCTCAATAGGAGAGATAATAGGAGGTTCAGTGCGTGAGGAAGACTACGACAAACTTATGGCAGAAATTGAAGCCCGACAAATACCAATGAAAGATATGTGGTGGTATCTCGATACCCGCCGTTTCGGTTCAGCCCCACACGCCGGCTTCGGACTCGGGTTTGAACGACTCATGCTCTTCGTTACAGGTATGCAGAACATACGCGATGTCATTCCTTTCCCAAGAACACCTAAAACAGCAGAGTTTTGACGCACGCCTCACTTTGACGGTATTCCTCATTCTGACGCAGACCCCTCATTCTGAACTTGTTTCAGAATCTAAAAAAAACAGCCCCCTCATTCTGAACTTGTTTCAGAATCTAAAAAAACAAAACAGACCCCTCATTCTGACGCAGGTCAGAATCTAATAAAAAAAACAAATTAACCCTATTTATAAATCTAATAACTTAAAAACATGCGTAGATTACTTACTACTCTATCTTGTTTAGCCTTTGTCTTTTGTGTGATGGCACAGACTTCACTCAAAGGTGTGTTGGTGGACGAACAAACAGGCAAACCTATTGTCGGTGCCACCGTCAAACTGGCTAATCAGAACATCATCACTACTACCAATCAGCAGGGTGAGTTCAATCTGATCTACCTTGATGCTATCAACGAGGAGATGATCCTCGAAGCACAAGGTTATGTGACAGATGTTAAGTTAGTTCAACTTCAAGCCGAACAAGCCAATGAACTCGGTGAGGTGAAGTTGAAACAAGACACGCAGAGCGAAATGAACGAAGAGGTACTTCTTACCCTTTCCGAGGAAGACCTTAACGACGACGAAGGACGCTCGCAAAGCATGTCTTCAGGCTCCAACGCTTCTACCGATGTGTTTAACCGTAATACAGGTTTTGCTTGGTCGGCTGTCCGCTACCGTCAGCGTGGTTACGAGCAGAAATATGAGCAGACCTATATCAACGGCGTTAACTTCAACGGTGCTGAACGCGGTACTTTCAACTATTCAATGCTCGGTGGTCTGAACGATGCTTCGCGCAACAAAGACATCAACAACCCGCTTGAATCGTCTGATTTCACTTTCGGTAACATCGGCAAATCAACCAACATCATGATGGAAGCAACCCGCTTCGCACAAGGTTGGAAAATAGGACTTTCAGGTACTAACCGTACTTACAAAGGTCGTGTTTTTGCTACCTACGCTTCGGGTCTGCTCAACAACGGTTGGGCATTTGTAGGTTCTCTCGCTTGGCGCTATAGCCCGTATATCGACAAAAAGGGTATCATCGGCGAAGGTCAAGACTACAACTCTATCGGTTATTTCTTCTCCGCACAGAAGATATGGAGCGAGAAACATAAACTCTCAATCGTAACCTTTGGAGCACCTACACAACGCTCACAGTCTGCCGCCGTTACACAAGAAGTGTACGACCTTACAGGCTCTATCTACTACAACCCTTATTGGGGCTATCAAAATGGCAAGGTACGCAACTCACGCGTCGTTAAATCGTTCGACCCGACAGCTATCGTATCCTACGATTTCACACCCAACGATCGCCATAAATTCAAATTTGCAGTAGGCTACCACTATAGCCTCTACTCAAATTCGGCACTCACCTTCTACAACGCTCCCGATCCTCGTCCTGACTACTATCGTAACCTTCCCTCTTTCTTGATGGATGGACAGATAGGTAAAGACGGCAAATGGATAACCTCTGACATGAACGGCAACCCGCTTCAAGACGGCACTCGTGTTGACGGTACTTATGTAGGCGGTTCGGTTGACCTGTATAACTACGAGCAACTGACCGACCTTTGGAAAAACCGCGACAATGCCGTAACGCAAATCAACTGGGACAACCTCTATGCTGCCAACTATGCTTACAACGAAGTGAACAAAGACGATCCCTATCGCTCGTCAAAATACATCCTTGAGCGTCGTCATAACGACCTTATGGAAGGTGCATTCAACTTCAACTATCAAAACAATGCACACCGCGACATTCACCTGAAGATGACTGTCGGTGCTGAGGCTAAATACTCACAAGGTATCCACTACAAGACTATCGACGACCTTCTCGGTGGCGACCAATGGTTCGATGTTGACCCATTCGCTGAACGAGACATCAAAGACCTTGCTACCAACATCGGTATGACACAGGCTGACATCGAGAAAGTTAAGCAAAACGATATCTTCGTAACCGACAAAGACCGTGTTACCAAGAAAGGTGATAAGTTCGGCTACGACTACAACATCAATATGCTTACAGCCAAGACTTGGTTCCAAAACGATTGGAACTGGAACCACCTTGACCTCTACTATGCTGTGCAACTGACCTATTCATATATGCAACGCTCAAGTAATATGGTCAACGGTCGTGCTTGGTATCAGGCTCAAATCAACCCCAATAGGGCTTACAAGTATCTCGGTGCTAACTATAAAGATATCCTTGCAGGCAAAAAGGCAACAATGGACGGCTACGACCACTTCTTTGTTGACCCGGCTTTCAAAGTTGGTTTGACCTACAAAATCAATGCCCGCAACCGCTTGAAACTGAACGGTATGGCTCAAACAGCAGCCCCGCTCGCACGCGATGCTTATATCTCACAGCGTGTTCACGACAGAGTGATAGAGCAAATCTATACTCACGACCACGCAACATCTCTTAAAGAGTATTATGGTGCTTCACAGAAGATAGTAGGTGGCGACCTCACTTATGAGTTCAACTATAATTGGGTTCAAGGTCGTATCACCGGTTACTTCACACAGTTCTGGAACGGAACAGAACTCAACGGCTACTACGACGATGAGGCTCGCACTTTCGTTAATCAAGCCCTTACAGGCATCAACAAACGCCATTTCGGTGGTGAGTTCGCTGCTGCTTTCAAACTCGGTAACTACTTCACACTCACACCTATGGTGGCTGTAGGCGACTATCGCTATACAAGCAATGCCTACTGCGTTACATCGGCTGAAAACGGTATGGCACTCGCCGAGAAATTAGACGGCACTCCTGCCTACGAACTTGAAGACAGCGTTTATATCAAAGGTCTGCATGTTTCTGCCGGACCGCAAGTTAACGCTTCCCTCAAACTCTCGTTCTTCCACCCCAAAATGTGGTTTGCTGACATCACCGTTTCATACTACGACTGGTCATACCTCGGCTACGCTCCCGCACGCCGTATGATGGGTCTCTACAAAGGCACCCGTGCCGACGGTACTCTGGTCAACGGCTCATACGCTAACCTCGACCATAGCAACACCTCGGCTATACAAAAAGATAACGACGGAAACATCGTTTACAATAAGTACGATATTCCCGAACTTATCTCACCCTATTCGGTTCTTGCCGACCAAGAGTCACTCATTAGCAACAAGGTATGGAACCGCTTCATGATTGACGCTTCCGTAGGTAAGCTTATCTACCTGCCCAAACGCCAATCACTCAGCATCAACCTCTCGGTTAGCAACCTTACTAACAATACTCACTTCAAAACAGGTGGTTATCAGCAAGCCCGTCTGCCTCGTCAGACTATCCAAGGAGCAGCCGACAATTCAAACTCTGTTATCGCTCCTAATGTTTGGAAATTCCCTGCAAAATACTATTATGCATGGGGTGTAAACTTCTTCCTTAATGTAACTTATAAGTTCTAATGTATCACCTGAAAAACTATTACTGATATGAAAAAGAACATATTTATACTGTCTGTCGCAATACTTGCACTCGTTGGTTGCAAGCCTAAAGATATCAAGCCGGAAGATGTTTTCAAATCCGAAAGCGATGTCATTGCGATGATTGAAGAACAAGATGGTAAAGACTATATCATCTACGATGCTGCTCACGGCGGTTTGAATCAGTTTGTAAAGGACTACTCGTCTGAAAAAGGCAACTATATGTCCGACAAATCGTTGTACCGCAAACGCGCTAACGGTTCAGGACACATCTCACCTAATGAGTATCTTGACACTGTCTATGTTTTTGCTATCGACACTCTGCCAAAAGAAGGCAAAGGTATTTATATCCGTGGACGCGTCTCAACCGACGACTTCGGTGGCAACTTCTACAAAGCACTCGTTATCCAACAGATTGTTGACGGTAAGCAACAAAACCTCCGTCTTTCAGTTGACGCAGGTAGCGTAAGCGGTCTCTATAACCTCGGACAAGAAATACTTATCCGTGTAAATGGACTCGCACTCGGACGCTATGCTAACCAACCGCAACTGTGCGTTCCTTCCTACAACAACAATACCTATGCTTCACACGCCGACGAGAAAGTAGGATGGGCTCCCGGGCGTATCCCAATCGGACGATTCAACAAAGCAACAACACTTGTCGGACAACCTGACCCGTCGAAACTGATGTATCAGAAAGTAAATATCGCCGACTTCATTAGCAACCTCAATGTTGTTGAAGCACGCGAAATGGACGGTATGCTCGTTGAAATCGACAACATCCATTTCACTATGGAGCGTAGCGACTACGGAAGTCTTGCTTATTGCACAAAAGGTAACCCCGAAGAAGACGGCAATAGTTGTGTCTTTGGCCCTACAACAGGCAATGTGGGCTATCCGCAAAGCCGTGTCATTGCTGACGCCAATGGCAAATACACACTCGTTTCTACATCAGAGTATGCCAAGTATGCTCACATGATCCTCCCGGAAGCAGAATATGTAGGTTCAGTAAGAGGTATCCTCAGTTTCTACCACGACAACAACATGGTTAAGGAATACAACGGTGCTGACAGCAACGCTCCTATGTGGGACGACTGGTCTGTCTCACTCCGCAACCTCGCCGACCTCACTCTCAAATCACCTGACAAAGGACTGTGGGAACCGATTGAATGGACCGAAGAAAACATACAGAATATCGTCGTTCCTTCAGCATTCGACAAGATCGACCGTGAAAATGCCATTTCTTGCGCTCAGGCAAAAGAAGTGATGGAAACGGAAGAAGGCAAGGGCGTTACAGTTGTCGGATATGCCGTAAGTTCCGGAAATAACTGGGAATTGTCAAAAGGACAACAACGCATCTCTTTGGCTGACGAACCCGGCGGTACAGGTGCATTCGATGCTTACTGGTGCTATGTTGATGAGAACAATCCTATTCAACAAGGCGATAAAGTGTATGTCTATGGCGATGTCATTGCATACAACGGCAAACCGGAAATCAAAAATGGTTATATGGTTAAAGAAACTGCTGAATAATAAGTATTTAACTCTGCTGAATAATAAGCAGTTCATTCTCTAAATATTCACCCTCATTCCTGCTCTTGCAGAAATGAGGGTGAATTGTAAATCCTCATTCTGACGAATGTCAGAATCTAAAAATCAAACATAATGAGATCCTGAAACAAGTTCAGGATGAGGGTGAATTGTAAATTATTTAAGTGCTATCTCGTAAGCCTTTTCGTAGTATGTAAAGAAATGTTCCCAACGAGCCTGCTCTGCTATATGCAAAGCACCTTCTCTTAGTTCAGCCACTTTCTTTTCGTCTAAAT
Source organism: Paludibacteraceae bacterium (assembly GCA_017480285.1). GTDB lineage: Bacteria > Bacteroidota > Bacteroidia > Bacteroidales > Paludibacteraceae > Colicola. The sequence continues at coordinate 67,213 of JAFVAX010000100.1, forward strand.
AACTGAAATGACGAAGCGTCTCTGCTATTCGTGTTATTAGTATATCCCAATTTGAATCAGTACGCTCAACCACTGTAACGGGCTTAAACTCTTTGTCGCCTACATTGCTTTCCAAAGTATTTACCCATTGTCCGAAACCCGACAAATTGGTAGTCAGCGTAGGAATATGAAACGCCACACTCTCAAGCGGTGTGTACCCCCAAGGCTCGTAGTATGAAGGGAAAACAGTAAAGTCCATACCTATTAGCAAGTCATAATAAGGCATGTTGAAAATGCCATCGTTGCCGTTCAAGTATGAAGGTACAAATATCACTTTCACTCTGTCCAAATCATCGTTGCGCCAACCGAACCAACTCAGTGTCTGCATAACAGGGTCGTTTTGCGGTTCTACCAACTGATGCGTCGTGAAACGATCTGTGCTGCCTAACTTTTCATGAGCACCATGCTGCCAAGCCGGTATCATAAGAAACGCAATAATAGGTCTGCCTGTACCTAACTGACGCAAGCGATTAAGCGAATTGAGATACACATCTATACCTTTGTTTTTCCACTCATAACGTCCACTGATGGTTATCAGCATAGGGTTGTCCTTCGTGCAGTCGGTATGTGTAACCTCACTTGCTACTTCAAGCAGGCGTTTGCGGGCTGACTTACGCTTTCTGTCAAACAACTGTTTGGTCTTTGGTACAAACTCAGGCTCAAAACCGTTGGGAGTTACTATGTCTGCCGGTTTATCAAGCAGTTGCGCACACTCGCGGTTCGTTATATCACTTACTGTGGTGAAGCAATCTGCCAAATGTGCAGCCGTCTTCTCAACAGAGTGCTTGCTTTCCATATTCAGTTCGCGTGCCATCTGGTCGCCATGATAACCGGTGAAATAGTCATATAGCGGTTTATTGTTGCCGGCAATGCTACGACCTATGCCCGTTGCATGTGTGGTGAAAAGGGTTTTTACTTGTGGCAATCGGTCTTTCACATAAAAAAGTCCAAAACCGGTGGTCCACTCATTGAAATGCATCACCACTTTCTTGTCGTCCATCTTGTAGAAGCGATATATACTCTCCATTACAACACCTGTGGCGTATGCAAAGACGCACGACTCATCGTAGTCGCCGTAGGCGTGTAATGAATCTACACCGAACTTCTCCCAAAAACGGGCAAACATCTCGTTCTTACTACTGAAGAAATCACTGAAATCTACCAGCACTGTAATCGGATTGCCCGGCACTGTCCAGCGTCCTACACGAACCTTCAAACCCTCTTTCACGGCGACTTTCTTCCAATCTTTCATCAGTGTCTTGCTCTCTTTGAAATAGGGCGACTCCTGCCGTTCCCAAATGTCAGGACCTACAAAAAATACTTTGTCTTTCCACTTTTTCTGCATCGATGCAGCACGAGTGGAAAGCACGGCATATATGCCGCCTACACGGTTACATACCTCCCAACTCGTCTCAAAAATATAATCAGGCATTTTTTAATTAAGAATTGATATTTAATAATTTATATTTCGTATTAAATCCTTTATTTCCTTATATTTTCAATATCTTGGTTTTTTCCCTTAGTTTTTTAGTTTTTCCCTCCTTTGTCTTTTTCCCTCTTTTTTTAGTTTTTTTCCTCTTTGTCTTTTTCTCTCTTTTTTAGTTTTTTCCTCTTTGTCTTTTTCTCCTCTTTTTTAGTTTTTCCCTCCTTTGTCTTTTTCCCTCTTTTTTTAGTTTTTTTCCTCTGTACCTTTCTTTTTTCGTCCCCTGCCGATTGCGTCAGCAATCGGAAAAGTTAAAAACCTCTGCTCTCTTTTCCGCAGCACTGCGAAACCATGTCATCTGTCGTTTTGCATAATGCCGAGTGTTTTGTTTTATTAGGTTTTTAGCCTCTTCAAGCGACATCTGTCCGTCAAAATAAGCAAACAACTCCTTGTACCCGACGGTGTTTAGGCTATTGCAATGCCTATAGGGCAACACACTTCGCGCCTCTTCTACAAGCCCTTGCTCAAACATCTGTTCCACACGCTTATTGATACGCTCATACAACTCCTCTCTCGGTCTGAGTAAGCATCGTATATCAACAGAGAAATCCCGTTTTTTATCTGTTCGTTTGCATAGTGTAGAGTAGGGTACTCCGGCAGTAAGACTTATCTCAATGGCATGTTGTAGCCTTCTCGGATTTTCCTTATCCGCTGCAGTTTCCAGATAATCAGGGTCTAACACTTTCAGTCTCTCCTGCAAACCTTCTAATCCTTCGTTTTTGAAAACTTCGCTTACTTCTTGGCGTAATGCCGACGGTACTTGTGGCAAATCGTCCAAGCCGAAACAGACAGCATCCATATAAAGCATACTGCCACCGGTCATAATCAAAGTGTTGTGTTGTTTGAAAAGTTCAGAAAGAAGACTGATACAATCATGTTCGTATCTGCCGGCACTATAATTGTCCTGCAAGTCAAGAAAACTCACAAAATAATGCTTGACCCTCGCCTGTTCTTCCGGTGTGGGTGTGGCTGTACCTATTGGTATGCCTTTGTACATCTGCCTTGAATCGCAGGAAATGATAGGGCAACCCAATTCCTCTGCCATCTTAAGGCTCAATGCAGTCTTACCAACACCCGTCGGACCGGTCAAAACAAGCAGTTTTTTATCCATCACACTTCTTAGAACAGGCTGCTGTCATCAAAGTTCATATCTCCGAAACCTTCAGGGTCAAGTTCGTCAGTGTCATATTCCGAATCACCATAGAAATCTGTATCAAGGTCTATGTCTGTTTTCAGGTTGTCGGTCAAGTTCTCGGTCTTGAGTTGCTTCGGTGCTTTTCCCTTGCTTTCTGTAAGTTTGATGCCTTCAACATGTTGCTTCGGTACAATCTTTTTCAACTCACCGAAGAATGCACGCTCAAACATAGGGTCAAAAACATACATAAGCCGTTGATGTGCATCGTGAAGCAACTGCTCAAGCGTGGTGTCTGCCATGACCATATTATCATAGTCATAACTCGACTCCATCTCTACAAGCGTTACCTCTTGCTCTTTCTCCCAATGGTCATCGCAAAGGAAAAACGAGGTCATCTGGTCGTCAGGATAACCTACCGACTTAAGAATAGCCTTGTGCAAATCTAAAAATGTGGCTTGCGGATCACAATCAAAACTGCGTTTGAATGAGTCCGATTCATCCGACAAAAATGTTATTTGATATATCATATCTTTATTGATTTATTTTTCTACAAAAATAGTATTTTATGATTTATTTTGCAAATTTTTCTTAAATAATGTTGATTTTTTATAGTCCGTAAACCAAAAAACCACCAACGCCACTCATAACGATAAGCAATATAGGGTTAAGTTTCAGCCATATAGTACCTAAAAATACCAAAGCAAAAAATGCTATACTCCAATAGTCAATAAAATTCTCACGATTCATTAGTAGCAATGCGGCAGAAGCAATAAGACCTATAACCAAATACCTCAATGCCTGCAAGACTGATTTTACATAAGGATTATCCTTCAACCGGAAATATATATTACACAAAGTGAGCATTATCACAAGCGAAGGCAGTATGATTGCCGTCGTTGCCACTACACTTCCCCATACCGACCCTGTAGCGGTATAACCTACATAGGTGGCAGAGTTTATCCCTATAGGACCGGGCGTCATCTGACTTATAGCCACTATATCAACAAACTCCTGCTGACTCATCCAGCCGTATTTGTCAATCTCACTTTGTATAAGAGCAATTATGGCATATCCGCCACCGAAACCGAACAAGCCAATCTTGAAAAAGGCAAAAAAAAGTTGAAGATAAACCATCATTTCTGCCTCCTTTCTCTCATATATGCCACAAGTAGCGCACACACTATGGTAACCACAATTATCAGTATCGGCGACACGCCACAAAGCCAAATCAAGAGTGCTGCCGCAATAGGTATCAATGCTGTCAGCCAACCTATCTTTGCCGACCTTGCCATCTTTATAAGCGGAGCGGCTATCAAAGCAACAACTGCCGGACGAATGCCCTTAAACACAGCCTCTACTTGAGGATATTCCTTAAAACGGGTGAAACAAGTGGCTATCAGCAGGATAATCAAAAACGAAGGTAAAATACTTCCTAATACCGACACTACAACACCACGCCAACCTGCAAGTTTATAACCTATGAATATCGCTGTATTAACTGCCATTATTCCCGGGGCAGACTGCGCCAAGGCAAGCATATTTAAAAACTCCTCCTCACCTATCCAACCGCGACGATCAACAACTTCTGCCTGAACAAGAGGTATCATTGCATAACCGCCACCCAATGTAAAAGCACCTATCTTTAGAAATGTATAAAAAAGTTGAAACAAAAGTTTTAACATTGTACTTATTTTCGTATTTATTATGCAAATTTAATAAAAAACACACAAAACGACAAATAAATTGTTTTTTTGCGTAAAAATTATTAACTTTGCATATATGAATATACTGCATATCGAAACATCAACCATAGTATGTTCTGCCGCTTGGAGCAAAAACGGCGAACCACAGAAGCAACTCATCAATCTTACAGACGGTCAGCATGCCAAGCAACTGCCTTTGTTTATTGACGAACTACTGAATGATATACATAGTCAGAGTCTTAATCTCGACGCTGTCAGCATAGGTTCAGGCCCGGGCAGTTATACGGGTCTGCGTATCGCTACTGCTACTGCCAAAGGACTCTGTTATGCTATGCAAATACCGCTTATCGCCATTGATACTCTGCAAGTGTTAGTGGAAAATGTAAAGGAAAAGCAAAATTTCTGCAATCAACTGCCAACCGATACTTTGCTTTGTCCGATGATTGATGCCCGCCGTATGGAAGTGTATTGCGCACTCTATGATGCACAAGGTCAGCGACTTACCGATGTTGAAGCAAAGGTAATAACCAACGACAGTTTCTCCGATTATCTCAGCCAAGGCAAAGTGCTTTTCTTTGGCGATGGGGCGGGTAAATGCAAAGCCGTTCTCACTCACCCTAATGCTGTCTTTGTTGAGGGTATCGTTCCCGAAGCACGGTATATGGCAACACTTGCAAAGGAAAAATATGAAAAAGCGGAAACGGAAAACACTGCCTACTACAATCCTTTCTATCTGAAAGAGTATCAAGCAATAAAGAGTAAAAATAAAGTTTTATAACCATAAAAAACACAAAAATTTTAATTATGAAAGTTCAAGAATTGAAAGACGCTTTCCTTGCTCATTACGGAAAGCCTGCACAAAAAGTGTATTTCTCCCCGGGGCGCGTAAATCTTATCGGCGAACATACCGACTACAACGGCGGTCATGTATTCCCCTGTGCTCTTACTTTTGGTACACACATGCTCGTTGCAAAAAACAACGATAATGTACTTCGTTTCCACTCGCTCAACCTGCCTGACGCATCTAAAGAAGTGTCGCTTGCTGATGCTGTCAAACCGCAACCGGGTAACCACTGGTGCAACTATCCGCTTGGCGTTATTGCGCAATTCCCGAAAATAGGTTTCGAACTCAAAGAAGGCTACGACATGCTCTTCTGGGGTAATGTACCCCCCGGAGCAGGACTCAGTTCAAGTGCCGCTATCGAAGTGGTTGCAGCTTACGCTTTCAGCGACCTTTTAGGCGCCGGCATAACACGCACCCAAATGGCACAATTCGGTCAGGCTTCCGAACACGAATATGCAGGTGTCAACTGCGGTATAATGGATCAGTTCGCCTCCGCTTGGGGAAAGAAAGACCATGCCATCTACCTCAACTGCGATACGCTTGAGTTTGAGCATGTGCCCGTCAAACTCGAAGGGATAAAAGTTGTCATAGCCAATACCCACAGCCCGCATAAACTTGACTCTGGTGCTTACAACGACCGTGTGGCACAATGCCATGAGGCACTTGCTGAAATCAATAAAGTGCGTCCGCTCAAGCAACTTGCTGACCTGTCCGAACAAGAGTTCCACGAGATAGAAAACCATATCACCGACCCTGTAGCACATCGCCGTGCCCGCCATGTCGTAACCGAATGTGAGCGTACTAAAAATGCTGTTGAGGCTCACAAGAGAGGTGATATACAGACCTTTGGCAAACTGATGTGCCAATCGCATGTCTCTTTGCGCGACGATTACGAAGTAACAGGTCTGCATCTTGATACGCTCGCTGAAGAAGCATGGAAAATCGACGGCGTAATAGGCTCTCGTATGACCGGTGGCGGCTTCGGTGGTTGCACCGTCTCGCTCGTTAAAGACGAAGCCATACCCACTTTTATCGAGAAAGTAGGAAAGGCTTACGAGCAAAAAACAGGTATCAAAGCCGATTTCTATATTGCAGAAATAGGCGACGGAGCACAAACAGTTGAATAAGATATTTGTGTTGAATAATATATTTTTATAGTAAATCCTCATTCTGACGAAGGTCAGGGTCTAAATAAAAGTAGTTCCTGAAACAAGTTTAGGATGAGGGTAAATTGTGAATTGTAAATTGTGAATTGAATATGTTGAATCCAGAAAAATTTACAGGCTTCGCCGAACATCGCCGTATCGGACTATATACACTGCGCAACCCTAATGGATTGGTTGCGCAACTAACCAACTATGGTGCAAAAATCGTTTCGCTCTATGTCCCTGCTGCTGACGGAAGCAGAAGGGATGTGGTGCTCGGTTTTAATACTCTTGAAGAGTGGCAAACAAAAGAGACATACTTCAATGCTATCATCGGTCGTGTTGCCAATCGTATAAAAGATGGTCGGTTCACGCTCGAAGGCAAGCAGTACCAACTCGCTACCAATAACGGAACAAACCATTTGCACGGTGGCAACTGCGGTTTCAACGAGCATGTATGGGATGTTGTCGGACAAACGGCATATAGCATCTCTTTCCACTATCATTCAAAAGATGGCGAAGAAGGCTACCCGGGAAATGTCGATGTCTTTGTTACCTATCGTCTCACTCGCGACAATGCTCTTGAGATAACCTACGAAGGTAAAACCGACAAGACCACTCTGCTCGCACTAACCAACCATGCCTATTTCAACTTGTCAGGCGAAGGCACACCATCGGTTAACGACCATACCCTGCAAGTCTTTGCAGACCAATATACGCCTTTTGACGACACCGCCTGCCCCGTAGGCGAGATTCAAGATGTGGAAGGCACACCTATGGATTTTCGTGAACCTGTCAGGATTGGCGACCGTATCAGTCTTGACTTTTTCAAACCCGGACGAGGAATAGATAACAACTTCATCCTTCGCAAGACGGAAAAGAAAAAGAAACCCGAACTTGCAGCTGTGCTTTCCGATGGCAGTTTAACGATGCAAGTACTCACTACTATGCCCGCCCTACAGGTTTATACAGGCAACTATGTGGAAGAGAACATCGGTAAGTCGGGCAAACAGTACAGAGAGCAATGCGCAGTTTGTCTTGAAGCACAGAGCGTTCCTAATGCAGTCAATCAAAAAGAATACCCATCGGTGATTCTTAAACCTAACGAAATATATTTCGAACAGACAATATATAAGTTCGTTTAAGTCCGGAACATAAGTGTTTCCCACAGGAAAGCAAGTGCCCCCACTTGCGGATAAATTGTGATTTGTTATGTCCCATTTGCGACCTTACAGAGTGATGTGTTGCCTCACCCTGACGCAGGTCAGGGTCTGAAAAAGTGCGAAAAAAAGGCGAACAAAAACATCCGTATAAATTCGTCAAATTCGCTTAATTCGTAGTAAAAAAATCTGCGTGATCTGCGTAATAAGCGTATTTTTTTAATTACTATAATCAGCCACGAACGAACAAAAATCATCGTTTCTGGCTGATTATAATTTGGAAAAAGTATCAATTATTCAGGTAATATACCCGAAAAAAAATTGATAGTAGTGTGTTCCAAATACTGATTTGTTTGTTAATTTTGCATTTATTGTCCTTTTTTTCATTGTAGTTTGGCTCTTTTTTTTATATCTTTGCATTGTTTTTCTGAAAATGATAAAAAATGGGCATTTCATTACGCAAAATTATATTGTCTGTCATTATTCTGTTGAGCCTTTCTGTCTTGGCAGAACCTGTTGATTCTTTATTGGAGATTTTCGACCGCAAACCATCGCTTAAGACCGCCGACGCTTTTTTCGCATATCTCTATGAGCAGGAGTTCACTGATGAGCCTCGTATGTATAGCAACATACCAACCCCTTCGATTGATACCGTCAAGGCCTTGGTATGGTACTGGGCAGGTGAGTGGTACTATGCCACACAGCAATACCCGCTTGCAGAGAAAAATCTGCTCCGTGCATTGGAACTGATGAAGTATGCCGACAGGATATCCTATTCCGACAATCTTGCCATGCTCGGTTTGGTGGAGATGCGTCAGTCGAAGTATGAAGAGGCTCTTAGATATATGCACCAATGCTATGATTTGGATGTTCAGAGTGGTGATGCGGAGCGTATCAGCTCCTCGCTCAATACGATAGCCGGCACGCTGATGGCGGCAGGCAATCCTACCGAAGGAATAAAATACGAGCTTCGTGCCATCGAGTACGCCAAGAAAGCCGGCAATCCAGTGCGTTTAGCGGTAGTATATGGCATGGCGAGCGAGATTGAGCATACCCTACATAACGACGAAAAAGCACTCTGCTATGCCGATAGTGCTTGTATTATGGAGGCTACCACCGGCAATATGCGCAAGATGATGGTCCGTAAATCGCAGAAAGCCTCTATTCTCAATGGACTCAAACGCTACGCCGAAGCCGTAGAAATCCTTGAGGAGGTTATCCCCTTCTTTCGTGAGTCAGGCGATAGACTGTCGCTTGCTATCTCGCTTAACAAGATGGGTATTGCCATGCACGGACTCGATCGCGCGAAGCAGGCACTCCAATATCTGTACGAAGCAATTGATATATGTCAGCAGATAGGCAACCTCGTCAACGAGGCGTATGCGCAACGCGAAGTATATGAGATACTTTTCAAGGAAAGCCCCGAAGAGGCACGCTCGCATTTGGCACGCTATCACTTCCTCAAAGACTCTCTTTATAGCCAAGCCACTGCCGAACAGATTGCACGCTTCAATGCTGAGTTTCGCGTGGACGAGATAGAAGTGGAGAACAGCCGACTCAAGAAGCGCGACAAGATGTTTGCAATCGTTGCTGCTTGCGTAGCCCTGATTTTAGTCGTAGCGGTGGTTGTTGTTACACTTCTCTATCGCAAACGCCGTAAAGCTATCGATGGTCAACTGGAAGCTCTTATGGCAGAGATCAACCGCTTTAAGACACAAGAAACACAGGATGTACCTACCCAAGAAACAAAAACCAACACCGACAAAACGCTCTCTTTGGCAGAACGAAACTTCTTGGAAAGTATAATGGCGACTACAACCTGCTTGATGCAAACCTATTCTGTCACGGTGGAAAAAGTTGCTGAAAACCTATGTCTTACGCCCAAAACTCTCAATCGCAAGGTGATGGACTTAACCGGCATCTCCACCAAGCAGTATCTGCTTCTTATACAGCTTGAGCAGTCGCGTAAAATCCTTCTCGAAGATGAAGAAGCAACCATTGTTGATGTGTCTTTGAGGTGTGGCTTTGAAAATGTAAACACTTTCTCTACAGCGTTCAAAAGAGTTTATCACCTCTCCCCGACCGAGTTCCGTCGTAAAAAGCAATCCTCATCCTGACGCAGGTCAGAATCTAAAAAGTGCCTGAATCAAGTGCAGGATGAGGGTAAAAAGGTGATATTTTGCCAAAAATTACCCAAATAGAATATCTCTTGTGCATTTTGTCCGATTTTTGGGGATTTTTGTCCGATTATTCATCATAAGAATGAGAAAAATGCCGTACCTTTGCATTGTTTTTCAGAAAAGAATAAATGATGGACAAATCATTGACTAATAATACCTGCAAGAAGCTTTCTCAAAACGAACAGTTGTTTCTTGAAAATATCCGGACTGCTACATTAGAGATGATGCAAAACGAATCCGTTACGGTCGAGAAAATTGCGGAAAAGTTGTTTCTCACTCCCAAGACACTTAACCGCAGAGTAATGGACATGACCAGCATCTCCACTAAACAGTATCTGCTTTTGATACAACTTGAACAGTCGCGCAAGATATTGGTGCAAGAACCCGGATTGTTCATTTTAGAAGTGTCTTTGAAGTGTGGTTTTGAGAATGCTAACACCTTTTCCACTGCATTCAAAAGAGTATATAAAATCTCTCCGACGGAGTTCCGCAAACAAATTCAAAGTTAGATTTAGTCAATTTTATATGCGTAATATCACTAAATTTTGTAACTCTGATTTAATGTATATGAAAGATAAAACAACTATCGAATAATCAATAAAATCAAAAAACAATGAAACAAATTACTTCTTTTTTATTGCTGCTGACAGCACTTGTCTTCAGCACACAAAAAATGACAGCGGAGTCAAAAATCTATGCTACGCTCAGTTCTGACGAACTTACATTGACGCTCTACTATGGTGAGCAGAGTAATCCTGCCGATGTTACTGATTGGTCAGTTTTCAAAAGCACTGTAACTACCATCGTCTTGGACAAAACGATGCAAGATGCCCGCCCGACATCTACCAAACAATGGTTTGATGGTTTCAGCAAAGTAACATCCTTCGTAAATCTGACATATCTAAACACGGAAGAAGTAACGGATATGTCTGCTATGTTTCGTGATTGCTCTTCGTTGGAAATCTTGAATCTATCAGGTTTCCACGAAGGAAATGTGACAAATACCGAAAATATGTTTTATAACTGCTCGTCTCTGACTACCATTTATTGTGGGGGCTATTATTGGTACACCATTGAGTCAACATCTAATATGTTCTACGGCTGTCTGAGCCTTGTGGGAGGGTACGGAACTACCTATGACAGCAATCATGTAGATGGTTCCTATGCTCGTCAGGACAATGCTTTTGTCCATGGCTATTTTACAGAAGGCGTTTCACCCTATCCGGAACTCTATGCCACCATTAGTGCTGATGGCAAAACATTAACTATCTATTATGATGGTTTTAAGGGTATTTGCAAAAATCTTTGCTCTTTTTGGAACGGACAACATGGTGCCGACATTAATGTAACTTGGAGTAGTGATGAAGCACATGATGCTGTTACAACGGTTATTCTCAATGAGTCAGTGAAGGAAGCGCGACCGACTACTATTCATGGATGGTTCTATAGATTTGGAAACCTGACAGAGATTCAAAACTTCAGTTACCTTAATACAGAGGAAGCGACTGATATATCCAGCATGTTCACTTACTGTTATTCTCTCACATCAATTGACCTTAGTAATTTCAATACCGAAAATGTGAAGAATATGGGAGGTATGTTCTCTGATTGTATTTCAATTACTTCGCTTGATATCAGCAATTTCAATGTGGAAAAAGTTACAAATATGAGCTGAATGTTCAGTAATTGCACTGCCTTACAAACTATCTACTGCAATGGTGATTGGAGTTACAAAGAGTCAGAGACTTATGCTGAAGGAATGTTTGAAAATTGTACTTCTCTGGTTGGCGGTAATAATACAATCTATGATCCTAACCATACTAACATTACCTACGCTCGTGCTGACGAAGAAGGCAACCCGGGATATTTCACTAAGATAAAACCTGCACAGCAAAACTTCGAAATGACACCTGCTATTGGCACATTATTGTGGAATGAAGAGGGTGAACATTGGCAGGTAACAGTGTTGGATGATGCGGAAAAACCAAATGTGATGTTCCAGTTTGTTCAATTGGGCTCAATGAACGACATTCCTTTTGAAGTTACACTGTCCAATTCAACGGATGACAACAATTATTTTGAAGTCTATTCACCTGTTGCCTTTAGTAGTATTGTCAAAGATGCCAACATAAGAATCATAACTGAAGGCACCGGCATTCTTTCTCAACAAGATGGTAGTGAGACATTGTATTATGTAAATGTCAAACTTGTAGGATCGATGAACGATGCAGACGGCAATACGCTTATCGTCAATGTATCGGATGATTACTTCCCATTATATATATCAGGCATAGTTATTCCAACCGCAATTGAGAGTGCTCAACCATCAGTTATATGCGATCGCAAGATTTTCCGTAACGGGCATATCTATATTCTTCGAGAAGGCAAGGTTTATACCGCAACAGGATTGGAAGTGAAGTAAATCATAACTGACCTGAAAAAATTAAACTTAAATCGTCCATTAGATTAAATGCTAACTTCTAATGGACGATTTAGTTATAATTAAGCCATTATAGATTTATTCGTACATTTTTGCAAATTTATTTGCTTTTTTTTGTGTTTTTTTATAAATTTGCAAACTAACATATACAAAACACTGTCTTTGATGAAAAAAAGCATATTCATACTGCTTGTGATACCATTTCTGCTCTCTTGTTCTACACAGAAAAATACAAGTGGCAGGCGTTTCTATCACGAGACAACAACCAAATACAACATCTATTTCAACGGCAAAACTTCTTACGAAGAAGGACTGCAAGCCATCGACAAATCTGCTCAGGAGGATTTTACCAATATCCTCCCCTTGTATGCTATCTCCCACCATGAGTCTGCTTCTGCTGCAACTTCACAAATGGAACGAACAATCGAGAAATGCCGCAAATGTATCAAACTGCACTCTATCAAAGCTCGTCCTAAACCCAATCCTAAAAAGCGTAGCGACCCAAAGTATCGTGATTGGCTTAAGCGCGAAGAGTTTAACAAAGAAATAGACAAAGCATGGCTACTTCTTGGTATGGCAGAGTTTCATAAGGGCGATTTCCTCGGTTCTGTCGGCACTTTCAACTACATCGAACGCCATTATGCTTACGACAAAGATATGCTCGCACAATGCCAACTGTGGCGCGTTAGAGCCTACTCTGAAATGGGCTGGATATACGAAGCAGAAGACCTTATGAATAAGGTCAAGCAGGACGACCTGAGCCGTAAGCATGCAGGTCTGTATGCTGCTGTCAAAGCCGACCTTATGCTCAAACTTGAGAGATACAATCAAGCCATTCCTCTGCTCAAACTTGCAAGGGAAGATGAGCATAAGCGACAACAGAAAACGCGTATCAACTACATCCTTGCGCAACTATACGAGCAACAGAATAATCGTCCGCTTGCTCTTGAGCATTATCAAAAGGTGATAAAAGCAAGTCCGAGTGTTGAGATGAAGTTCAATGCACAACTAAAAAAAGCACTACTCAACCCAAACCCGCAAAAGGCAGTCAAGAGCCTCAAAAAAATGGCAAAACTTGATAAAAACAAAGACCTGCTTGACCTTATCTATACTGCCATAGGTGATATCTGCCTCCACCAAAAAGATACAGCTCAAGCACTTGAAAACTATGCTCTTGCAATCGAAAAAAGTACTCAAAACGGTATGCCAAAGGCTCGCGCTCTCATAACTGCTGCCGACATTTGCTACAAACAACAAAATTATGCGCAAGCACAACCATACTACAGCGAAGCATCTCAAATTCTCTCAACCGACAACAAAGACTACTTAAGAGTTCAACACCTCGCTGAAACACTCTCTGAACTCGTTACAGAACAGCAGGTTGTCATCTTACAAGATAGTCTGCAACATCTCGCTACACTCTCTGAGGATGAGCAAATGGCAATAGTGAAGAAACTCATTGAAGACCTCGAAAAGAAAGAAAAAGAGGAGCAGGAGAAAGCTGAACAACTTGCCCGTCAGCAGGAGAACGAACTGAACGATGGACCTCGGGGTGTCAATACCCGTGGTATGCTCGGTGGGTCAACAGGTTCGGGAGAATGGTATTTCTATAACCCGCAACTGCTTAAACAAGGCAAACAGGAGTTTGCAAAGAAATGGGGCAACCGCACGCTTGAAGATAACTGGCGACGGATAATGAAGTCCGGCTCTGCCTTCGCAACCAACGATGCGGATAGTGAAAATGAAGAAGGTACAAACGAGCAAGCCAACGATACAACAAAAACGCAAGCAACACTCGTTACCGACAACAAAGACCCGCAGTTCTATCTGCAGCAAATACCTAAGACGCAGGAAGATATCGACGCTTCTAACGAACTTATTGCGACCGCTCTTTATAACATGGTCGGCATCTACGAAACGAAAGTCGAAGACCCTGTTCTTGCTCAACAGACATACGAAGAGTTCCTTCGCCGTTTCCCGCAAGACAAACGCAAACTGGAACTGCTTTACCGTCAGTACCTTACCGCTCTTAAGAACAATAATCAAGAGCAAGCAACCAACATACGACAACAGATAATACGCGAGTATCCTGATACTAAAGAAGCCAAGATAGCATCCGACCCTGACTATTTTGCCAATGCTGTCCGTATGTTGCAAGAGCAAGACTCACTCTATGAACAGACCTACAATACCTATCAGAAAGGTGAATACCGTCAGGTGAAGCAGCAAACCGAACAGTTCGAACAGAAATATCCGACATCTACTCTGATGCCTCGATTCTTGTTCCTTAAAGCAGTGTCTGTCGGTAAGACCGAACCGAAAAACGCTTTTGTTGCTGCTCTACGCAACTTACTTGACCGCTATCCGCAACACGAACTCGGTACGATGGCGAAAGATATGCTCGCCAAAATGAATGTTGATACCGATGCCAAAGTGGAAGATGGTAATAACGGACTGCTCAACAAACGCGAAGAAATAACACTCGAACAAGATACTATTCCCCAAGATGTGCATTTTGATGCCGAGAGAAAAGAACCCGCAATGGTGTTGCTTGTTTTACCACAGCAGAACGACGAGAAAAACAAGGATAATAAGCAAGGCAACGAACAACTTAATTATCTTCAATATCAGATTGCAGTGTTCAACTTCTCGCAGTTCCTCATTAAAGACTACGACCTGCAAGCAGTTCCTTTCTTCCAAGACGGGCTGAGTGCTTTGCAGATAAAAGGGTTTGAGAGCCTCGACGAAACAGATTGGTACATTTCGCTTATCCGGGCTAACAAAGAAGTTGCACAGTTGCTCTCTACGGAGCAGATACAAACAATCGGCATAACCGAAAAGAACTACCAACTGCTTGGTAATCCTTTTAACTTAAACGACTATCTCGATTTCATACAGAACACAGCAAAATAAACATGATAACTCTGTCTGAAAATAGCAGAACACAGCAAATGTCGGATATGCAGCAGTACGACGAACCAATGCCGGCTATAGGTATCTTTTGGTATGACCCTCAAGATAATGACTTTTTTGGTGTTTATAAGAAGGAACTGACACCTAAAATGGTAGAAGATGCTGCAGAAAAGGGATTGCCGTTTATCAATTATCCAAAACTGCATCGGCAGATATGGAAAGAACAGTATTTCCGTGCTGTGGCAAAACATCAACCTACCAAGTTCAAAGGCGACTACACACAAATACCTCGTGGCCGCGTTGCGTGGAATATCGACAAGTTCATTGTCTTAGTCGGCAAATGGGCAGAACCAATACAAGAAGAACTTACAGTACTTATAGATAAGTATTTCTCACTCCCGTATTTTGAGTTTGTGTATGATGAACATTGGGACTTGGGGCACGGTTGGTCAGGAGATTTATAAAAATAGTTTATTATGAAAATCGTTGTTTTTACCGGAGCAGGCGTTTCCGCAGATAGCGGTGTCAGCACTTTTCGCGACAAGGACGGTTACTGGGACAAATATCGTATAGAAGATGTTTGTACAAGCGAAGCCATCCTTCGTAATCGTGAGTTGGTTGTTAAGTTCTACAACGAGCGTCGGCGTGAGATAATGAATGTCAAACCTAATGCTGCGCATTTTGCCCTTACCGAGTTGGAGAAGCATTTTGATACTCAGGTTATTACGCAGAATATCGACGACCTGCACGAGCGTGCCGGCTCGAAGCGGGTAACACACCTGCACGGAGAGATAAGAAAACTGCGTAGTAGTATCGACGAAACAGAAACCGTAGATATCAAAGGTTGGGAACAACCGCTTTATGCACGCCATCCTGACGGCTCACTACTTCGTCCGTATATAGTCTTTTTCGGTGAAGGCGTACCTAATTTCACACCTGCTATCGAAATAGCACGCACTGCCGATTTGTTTATCGTAGTGGGTACCTCGCTCGCTGTCTATCCCGCAGCCTCGCTACTCGACTATGTGCGCCGAGATGTCCCTATCTATGTCGTTGACCCGGGACAACCGGCTTTCGGACAGTATGCATCCCGTGTTGTGCATATACAAGAACGAGCCGCCATCGGTGTCCCGCAACTTGTGGATAAACTTATTAAAGAATTCAAAAACTGATTTATTGCAACTAACTTCTTGTCATATTACAAACGCTTTTTTCGCTGTGCCCAAACGGACTGTGCTTGTTGCAATAATGTTTTTTGCTTCTGTATTGGGTCTTGTAGCAAATGATTCTTTGTTTGTAATTAACTCTAAAACTGATACTTTAAGTTTCTTAAGACATCCCGAAGCGTTTGATTTGACAACGCCACAGTTACCTGATTTTGAATTTTACCCCAAGCGACAAGGTTGGTGGAAAAGGCTGATGACTCGAGCCGATAAACATTTCTTGAAAAATGTTAATACCGACTACATCGGTTTGCCTTTACATCATTTCACCATTGCTTTCAATGGTGATTATGGAAGTGTTTATACTTCACTTCGTTTGTCAAATGTGTCGTATTACGAAAATGTTACTGCTAAGTTCGGTTCAAATGTTACGCCTAAGGCAGGATTTGTATTGGGATTTCGAAATATGAGTTTTGGGTACTCGTGGGATCTTTTCAGAGGATATTCTAACATCAAATTTACATTGATGCAAAACTTCTATGGAATAGAACTATTTCGTAGAAAAACCACCTTCTCCGGCGGTTATATTGATGCGTCCGCAACAGAGGGTAGAGTGGAACTGTCTTCAAGCGATATGTCAACCACAACCTTTTTCCTTTCCGGTTACATTGCATTAAATCGTCGGAAGTTCTCGATGCCGGCAGCTTTCAAGGCATCGTATATACAAAAGCGTTCAGCCGGTTCGGTACTTATCGTTGCTGATTTTATATACTCAAAATTGGCTTATCTTAACCCTGATTTTATCAAACGAACAGGCGGATTGCACGATATAGAACTCTATCAAATAGCAATAGGAGCAGGATATGGCTATAACTATACGCCTAACCACGGCAAAGTGCTTCTGCATATCTCTGCTACACCTATGCTTGCCATATTTAATCGTATGATTATTACAGGCGATGATAGTATGTTTATGCCCGAAGATGCAGGCTACAACCTTATCTTTAGCCGAAAAATCAAACCACGCTTCCCCGTATATATTACAGGGCAAGCAAAGGCGGCGATAGTCTATAATATCAATTCGCGCTTTGTCTTGAACTTTAATGCCGTTGTTAATAATATCCGTTTCCGTGCAAAAGACAAAATGATTGCAACAGGCGAACAAACAACCATTACCGACAATCCGGTTATCAACATGCGTCTTATGACTTGGGACTGGAACGCAAATCTTTTCTTTGCCGTCAGATTGTTTTGATTGTTAAATCAGAAATAACAAAAAATCAACTAAAAGTTGCATATTTGATATTAAATTTGTATCTTTGTGCGTTAAATTTGGTAGTTTACATTTATTTTGATATAATTCATTATGGACGACTATCGTTTTAATTCAGAAACCGACCCGACTGACGAGCAGTTGGACTTGCTTATGCATGAGGTTGGAGAAGAAGTAAGAGAAAGTAATGTACAGATGCGCAGTGCTTTCTTTACACGCATAAACCAACGACTTAACGCTCAGGCATGAGAAAACCACTACTAATAGTAATTGCAGGTCCTAATGGTTCAGGTAAAACAACTATCACGAGCCGTGTTATTCGTCACCAGTGGGCGGAAACTTGCGAATATATTAATCCTGATGAAGTGGCGCAACATATCTTTGGCGATTGGAACGACATTGAAGCTGTTCGCAAGGCGGTTAATTATTGTGATGACTTGCGCGAACGACTG
>JAFVAX010000101.1 GCA_017480285.1 Paludibacteraceae bacterium
CGAGCACGAGCAAGAGCATGAGCCTGATGACGAACACGAGCACGAACACGACCACGAGCACGAACATGGGCATCATCACCATCATCACCATCACGAGGGTGGGGAAGTTGAGGAATATGGTATAGGTACTTATGTATATGAGGCGCGCCGTCCGTTCTCGCTCAACAAGTTCGACGATTTCGTAGCCCGTCGTTGGCCCAAAGGTGTTATCCGTGCAAAAGGAATGTGCTATTTCTCAGATGAATACGACACTTGTTATGTGTTCGAGCAGGCAGGTAGACAAGTAGGTCTGAAGAATGCAGGGCAGTGGTATGCCACAATGCCAAGAGAGCAGTTGTATCAGTTGCTTGCTCAAGAACCGCAACTGCGCAAAGACTGGGACGACCGCTATGGCGACCGTATGCAACGACTCGTTTTTATAGGTCAGAAACTTGATAAAGACGCTATCCGTCAAGCACTTGACGATTGCTTAGAATAGTTGCTGCTTCTTAAAATGCAACATAGCCCACTCTTTGTTGCTGTTTTGACTGACAAGGCTCAAACCAAGTGTTTGGGCTTTGTTGGTTAACAGAGGTATGTCTTGTTCGTAAAAACCGCTTATGAGCAGACTGCCACCTGTTTTGAGGACACTTGTGTATGTCGGCATATCAGTCAGCAGAATGTTGCGATTGATGTTGGCAAGAACGACATCAAAACGCTCAATATCGTTGTTCGTATTTAATTGGTTGGTATTCAGCACACTTTTGTCGCCAAGACGAACTTCAACACTATCAAGTTCGTTGAGAGCGATATTCTCTTTTGCATTTTCTGTGCACCAATCGTCGATATCAACACAAACAACCGTTTCTGCACCGCGACGGCGTGCCAAGAGGCCTAAGATGGCAGTGCCACAACCCATATCAAGCACTTGTTTGCCGACCATCTCTGTTTGCATTATCTCGCTGAGCATAAGGCAGGTAGTGGCATGATGTCCGGTTCCGAATGCCATTTTCGGCGAGATGATGATGCTATAGTCTGCCTGTGGCAAATCTTTATGGAAAGGACTATGAATAAGCACCGAACCTTGTTCGGTCTTGAGATATATGGGCTGAAAACTTTGTTCCCATTGAGCGTTCCAGTCTTTTTGCTCACATTCGGTAACGCCCTCATAACTAATGCCTTCGTATGGAAACTGTGCGAGTGCATCGGCGATGACGGCTTCGGTGTATTTGTCTTTTTCAATGTATGCCGACAGTTGTGTGTCGGTTTGCTCGAAACTCTCGCAACCTAAATCGGCAAGACACTGCATCCACAGGTCTGCTACGAAACTTTCATTTGTCCCGATTTTGTAAGTAATTTGAAGATACTGCATATTTACAATTCACAATTTACAATACACCCTCATCCTGAACTTGTTTCAGGATCTTATTCCTCATCCTGAACTTGTTTCAGGATCTCACCTTTTGAGATTCTGACCTTCGTCAGAATGAGGATTTACATTCCTCATTCCCAATTCCTCATTCCTCATTCCTAATTTTTTCTAAGTCTGTAAGTTATATCTTCCCACTTGCCATCCGTAATCTTATATAGATGTTGGTTGGTGGTAGGCTTGTCCATACCGCCGAGGCTTTCAATATACGGACCGAGTTTGATATAGTCTAATTCGTTCATTTCTACGCCTTGAGGCAGGTTTTCGCGCCCGCTGTACCACGCTGTCTTGAGGTGTTTGGAGTGGATATATTGAGCCATTTGATTGACTGCCAAAGGGTCGTTGTCGCCCCCCATAAGACTTACGCAAGTAATGAGCGCACCATATTTATCTATAAGCAAATCAATGGCTTCGGGCGTCAGTTCCTCGCCTGCATCGCCTTGCAGATAAACGCTGTGGCAACCCGGGCAACGGTTCGGACAAAGACTTAGATTGATAGCAAGTGTCGTTTCGTCAGGCACTTCTTGAAACACTATATCGTAATCGGCGTATTTTAACATCTTTTTCACATTCCAACCTTACAAAATTACATTAAAATTTGCATATTTGCAAAAAAATGTTGATATTTGATAAATTTTTGCTAAATTAGCACGATTATTGTGAATTGTAAATTGTGAATTGTACATTGCTATGAAAGATTTTTTAGAAGAACTGCAAACTAACTATCAGATAAGTCTTAGCGACAGCGAAAAAGAATTATTGTTGTCGGTGGAAGACAGCGAAGAGGGTCTGAAACTTAAAAAAGACGCCATTCGCATTAGTCTGAGCGAGATAGGTTTGGGGAAAATTGCAGTGATGAGTATTTTGCTTAAAGACGAACTCAATAAAAACGAGCAGTTGGAAAAGCAAATCGACAAGACCGTTGTGAGTATCATTAACGGCCTAAGGAGGGTGGACGATCTGTACAAGAAAAGCGGAGTTATGGAAACGGAGAATTTCCGCAAACTGCTACTCACGCTTGCCGAGGATGTGCGTGTGGTGCTTATCATTATAGCCCAGCGACTTGCGCTTATACGCTATCTGAACGAAAACGAAGAAGACAGCGACTACCGCAAGGAGATAGGCAAAGAGACGATATATCTGTATGCGCCACTTGCCCACCGCCTCGGACTGTATGCCATCAAGACCGAGATGGAAGATCTGTCGCTTAAATTTACGCAATACGACATTTATAAGAACATCGCACGCACGCTTAACGAGACAAAACGGCACCGCGACGCTTATATAGATGCCTTCATTGCACCGCTTAAGAAGAAACTTGAAGATGCCGGTTTCAAGTTCTCAATGAAAGGGCGAACAAAATCAATAAACTCTATTTATAGAAAAATGCTCAAGCAGAATACCACTGTTGAGCATATCTACGACTTGTTTGCCATACGCATCATTCTTGACTCCGAGCCTGAGAAGGAAAAGGCTGACTGCTGGCAGGTATATTCCATCATAACGGATATGTATCTGCCTAATCCTAAGCGACTTCGCGACTGGCTGACTATCCCGAAAAGCAATGGTTATGAGAGTCTGCATACCACCGTTCTCGGACCGGAAAACAAGTGGATTGAGGTGCAGATCCGTACGCGCCGTATGGACGAAGTGGCTGAAAAAGGTGTGGCTGCACACTGGAAATACAAAGGCATCCAAACCGAGTCGCAGTCAATCGATGATTTCTTGAAGAATGTGCGAGAGATGCTCGAAAACCCCAATGTCGAGACCAAAGACGCATTGAGCGATTTCCGTCTGAACTTCTACGAGCAGGAGGTGTTTGTCTTCTCACCCAACGGCGATTTGTTCAAACTGCCCAAAGGCTCGACTGTGCTTGACTTCGCTTTCGCAATTCATACTAAGTTAGGCTGTCAGTGCGTTGGTGGCAAATTAGGCGGACGGCAAGTGCCTATTAAGTATGTGCTCAAGAACGGCGATCAAGTAGAGATACTCACTTCGTCAACGCAAAAGCCTAATGCTCAATGGCTTAACCTTGTGCATACCTCAAAGGCGCGGAATAAGATTCGTCAGGCTCTCAAAGACGCTGAGTTCAAAGATGCAGCCGA
Organism: Paludibacteraceae bacterium; assembly: GCA_017480285.1. Classification (GTDB taxonomy): domain Bacteria; phylum Bacteroidota; class Bacteroidia; order Bacteroidales; family Paludibacteraceae; genus Colicola. Next base: position 3,514 of record JAFVAX010000101.1, read on the forward strand.
AGGCAAAGAGATGATTGAGCGCCGCTTCAAGAACTGGAAAATTGACTACGATGAAGTATTAGTTGGTAAAGCGAGCAAGAAACTCGGGTTCAAAACCGTCAGCAACCTGTATCAGGCTATTGCACAAGGCAAACTTGATATCCTCAGGCTCAGAGATACATACACCGAACTGCAGCACCCGCAGGAGACACCGGCTGAAACTATCTCTGCCGAGAATTTTGTGGCTCAAACAGAGATAAATACAGCAAAACAAGACGAGTTGGTGATTGACCGAAACCTTAAAGGTGTGGACTATCGCCTTGCCAAATGCTGTAATCCTATTTTCGGCGACGACATATTCGGTTTTGTCAGTATCGCCCGTGGCATAACCATACATCGTACAGACTGCCCTAATGCCACCTCAATGCGCGAGCGGTTCGGCTATCGGGTTGTACCTGCAAGATGGAGCGGCAAAGCCGTCGGACAGCAGTATCCGGTTACCTTCCAAGTGGTTGGAAACGATGATATAGGTATTGTTACCAACATATCGTCGATAATCAACAAAGAGCAGGGGGTTTTGCTTCGTACTATTTCAATTGATTCGCACGACGGACTCTTCGACGGACACCTCACACTGCTTGTTTCAGACCTGACACAACTTGAAAATATCCGACAAAAAATAGCGCAAGTGCGTGGAGTTAAACAAGTTATAAGAAGATAACAGACAATAAGGGTTTATTTTATTGTTATTCTAAATAGCAATAAAATGTGAAAAAAATACAAAATTCCTAAAATCTAACAGTTTAGTGATATTTTGTATTTTTTTTGATTTTTTTTACAAAAAATTTGCAATTTCAGTTGTTTGTGAAAATCAGTGCGTTATGTAGTGTGTTTTTCTGCTATGCGATTGTATTGAGTTGATTTTTAGATTGTTGTGTAATCTGCCTATTTATCAAACATTTACTGAAAATGACATTTTAGGCAGTTTGAGGAAAATTTGAAAAATAAAAATAAAAATTGTATCTTTGCATTGGTTTTCGGTTGGAAAAACCCGTTTATCGGCAAAAATGAACTTGAATTTTCATTTTATACGAAGCGATAAATGTTAATAACTCAAATTTGTAAAAAACTTATTTTTTTGGAAACGATACAAACATATTGGTTGAATTGTCTTAGCATTCTGCGGGAAAATATGACCCCTTCTGCTTTTCAGATGTGGTTTGCTCCGATAGTACCCGTGAGTTATAAAGACAGTGTGCTTGTGCTTCAGGTAAAAAGCGAATATGTTGTAAGATATATAGAGGAAAACTATATAGACATCCTTTCCAAGGCTTTGCTGACTGTTTTTTCCGACAGAAACCTCCGATTGGAATATCGTGTGCTCATTGACAGCACCGGCGATAAGGGCTCTATCTATCCGAGCGAGCAGATGATGCAGCGCGAACTTATAAAACCCGAATATGAGCAGAAAAGTAAGCCCGCATATCAAGCCTTCTCGGAGTTGCCACCGATTGACTCGCAGTTGAATACGAAATATATGTTTACTAATTTCGTGGTTGGAGATTCCAATAAACTTGCGCGTACGGCAGGTATGAGTATATCGAACGACCCGGGCAAGACTATCTTCAATCCGTTGTTTATCTATGGCGGAAGCGGAGTGGGGAAGACCCACCTTGTGAATGCAATAGGCAATCAGGTGAAACAGAAGTATCCTGAAAAGCGTGTGCTGTATGTGAGTGCCAACACTTTCCAAGTGCAATATACTCAGGCTGTTGTAAGCAATAAGGTCAATGAGTTTATCAACTTCTATCAGACCATCGATGTACTTATTGTTGACGACATTCAGTATTGGTCGGAAAAGAAAGGTACGCAGAACACTTTCTTCTTCATTTTCAATCACCTTCACCAGACCGGCAAACAACTTATTCTTACATCCGACTGTGCGCCTGTGGATTTGAAGGGTCTGGAGGAGCGGCTCATCACCCGTTTCAAATGGGGCTTGTCGTGCGAACTGAAGAAGCCTGACTACAACCTGCGTCGCGATATTCTGAAAAGCCGTATCTATCTTGACGGACTGAGCGTATCGGACGAGATAGTCAATTACATTGCCGAGAATGTGCACGATAATGTGCGCGATTTGGAAGGCGTACTTGCATCGCTGTTGGCGTATTCAATGCTTATGGATACCGACATCAATATGGATCTTGCCAAAGAGGTGGTAAGCAAGTCGGTTGCCGTGTCGGCAGGGCATGTGACGATTGACAATATCTCGCAGGCTGTGTGCGACCATTTCGGCGTGCCGGAGAAACTGATATTCACCGCTTCAAGAAAACACGAAGTAGCCATAGCGCGTCAGGTGGCAATGTATCTTGCTAAGAAACTGACAGATAAGCCACTTGCCGAGATAGGTCTGAAGATGGGTAACCGTAACCACGCTACCGTTCTGCACGCCATAAAGACCGTCAATGAGACGATGGAGTTCGACCCTGTGTTGCGTCGCTCGGTGCAACAACTCGAAAACAGGTTGATAAATTAAATTTTACTCCTCATTCTGACGAATGTCAAAATCTCACCCTCATTCTGGCGAAGGTCAGAATCTAAAAAGGTGAGATGCTGAAACAAGTTCAGCATGAGGATACAACTTTCTTTGAATTTTTCTATTTCTTTTCCCTACGAACATCTATGACTTCGCCGGTTGCTTGAGAGAAGACGGTGTTGAGCGAGGCTTTTGCCACATCTTCGGCGGGTAGCAAACTGCCTTCAGGCTCATTGCCGAAGTTCTGTTCGCGCATAGGTGTTTTTGTGCGTTCCGGATTGATACAGTTGACCCGTATGTTGAAAACCGACCATTCGTCGGCAATGGCTTGTACGAAATTGACGATGGCGGCTTTGGTGGCGGAATAGAGGCTGTACATCATTCGTCCGCGTGTGTAACTGCTGCTTGTATAGAAAAGTAGCGAGCCTTGTGTTTGTTTGAGATAAGGGAAGGCTTTTCTCGCAACATTGATAACGCCCAAGAGGTTGCTGTCAAGCGAGTTCATCACCTGTTCGTCGGTCATTGAAACGAGCGGTTCTTTTATGAGTAGTCCTACAGTGTTGATAACCACATCGATGCGTCCTTCTTTTTCGGCAACCGACTGAAGTGCTTCTTCAATATCGTCTATAACGGTTATGTCGGTGTGCGTCTGACTGCGGGAGAACGAGTAAATTTTTGCATCGTACTGTCGAGCCAACTTAACTATCTCTCCACCAATGCCATAACTGCCCCCGAATACTACTATCACTTTGTTTTTCAGTGCGTTAATAGCGTTGTCAGACAGTTCCTTCTGCATACCGGCTTGAGTGCGCAGTTGAAAAAGTTTGTCCAAGAGGAAGATGTCTTCAATGTAGGTCAGTTTTATATTGTAGTTTTCGCCATTGACTACAAAAATAGGCTCATCGGGCATGTATCTCCTGACCGTTCCACAATCGTCGGTTGTTGTGAAGTTAGGGTCTTGGAGTGCAAGTTCGTATGCTTGTCGGATAAGTCCGCGTTTGAAGCATTGCGGTGTCTGTCCGTTTCTCAAAACCCGTCGGTTAGGGATATGCTCGATGATATCGTTGTCATTTACTTCGATGATGGTATCAGTAGTTTTTGTAGCCACATCGACGGCATTAAATGTGCGAAGGGCTTTTATGCAGTCGTCAATGATGCGTTCGCTAACCAAGGGGCGCACAGCATCGTGAAATAGCAGGTTGTCGTTGTCGTCGGTATAGGCATTGATAGCGGCGAGTGAGGAGTCGTGGCGTTCTTTGCCGCCTTGAAGGATTTTCTTCACTTTCTTATACTGATTGCGCACAACCAATTCCTCGACATCTTTTATGAAGTCGGCACGACTGACAATGCAAATCTCATCGATATGCGGTGAGTTTTCAAAAACGGCAATCGTATGTTCTATAACTTGTTTGCCGGCTACCTTGAGGAATTGTTTTGGGGTGTCGTTGCCAAGACGGGTGCCACTGCCACCGGCGAGAATAACTGCTATATTCATTTGTTTCAATTGTTTATAATGTTCTTTATGTCGGTTGCTTGGAGTTGTTTATCGGGTGAGGCGATACGCTCTTTGGTGTAGAAATAAAGCGGTGCAGCCCACTGTGTGTCGTACATCGTTTGGGGTTTGGCAAGTTGCCACTGCGGTTGCAGCGTAAAAACGACATTACCAAATCGTTGGTGGTTGAAACTATTGACAATGTATTGATATTCAGTGTTGAGCAATGCTGTGCTTGAGGCAGGGAAAGCTGTCTCTATACCTTTGAACTCAAGCAAGAAATGGCTCACTTGCTCCTCTATATCAGCAAGTTTCATTTTCTTTTGTTCGATAAGTGTCTCGTTGAGATAAATGTTATTGGCGTATGCACCGTCGATCCATTGCTCGTGTCCATAGAGAGCCATTAGATAAGTGTTGATAAGTGCTGCCGCCCGCTCTGCATCGAACTGTCCGCAGGGGATATGTCTGTCTTGCCATACGGCTTGTCCGATACCGAAATGCGGTGTTCCAAGGAGTATGAGACGGTAGTTTTCCTGCCCCACATTCTTGTTGAGTTGCTCAATGAGATAGCCTAAGTCCTGATTGAGCCACATCAGCATATCTTCTTGTTCTGCAGACATAAGCAGGTCGGTCCAGGCTTGTGGCGTTACAACAGAGAGTCCGATGAGCAACATATCGGGCGTTTTGTCTTTGCCCAAAAGTTCGTCTTTTTGCAGGTTGAGTGCGAGTTGTATGGCTTGTCGGTTAGCAAGGGGCGAAACGGCAAAATGTTTCTTGTATTCGTAGCGAAACCCTTTCTTTTGCAGTTCAGCATAAGTAGGTGTCATATAGAGCGTTATGTCAAGTCGCGGTTGCCATAGTTCGTCTTTGTCGGTTATGAGTGAGCCTTGAGTATTCGCTTTGTCGGCAGTGGCAGGCAGTCCTTGGGCGTAGTAGTCGGTGCTGACCCATTGGTCGTTTTGTTGCCAAGTGCAGGCGTTGGCATCGTGTCCGGCAAGCAAGAGAGCGGTGCCGGCATTGGTGGCGATGGCGAAGATTTTTGCATTGTTGCCGTATTGCAAGCGGTGTTGGTCGGCAATGGTAGGCAGGAGTAGGTTGCTACAAGAGAGGCGGTCGGTAGTGCCGATGCCTTTGCTGTTAGAGTCGAGGAATGCCGATTGTAGTCGCCGTGTCTTTGGGTTATAGATGCTGTCGCTTGTTATGCCGTGTCGATTGGGGTAGTGCCCTGTCAGGACGGTTGCCAAGGCTTCGTTGCCACCATAGAGCAGTTGCGAGAAGTTGAGCGTGCTATGGTGTGCTTCTTCGCAGAGGGTGCGCAGTCCGCCTTGCTCAAAATAGGGCTGCATAGTGTGCATGGCTTCTTCGCTAAGCCCGTCAACGCTTACTACAACAGTCAGTTTTGGAGAGGCTAAGACGCTGTTAAAAAGCGAGATGCCGATAAAAACCAAAGCCGCTCGTTTGGGAAGGAACGACTTCTCCGAAGTGAGCCAAAAGCGAAGTATGAGTACAAGAACGAGCGCCATACTCGTGTGCCAAGGTTGCATTATCAGCCTGAAAGCGAGGAGCATAAGCAAGAGTGAGGTGAGGCGATGTCCGTTCCTGTAGAGCCACCTTCGCGAGCGAGGCAAGCAAATTGCAATAGCAAGAAGAAGCGTGAGTGGCGAGAAGAATATAAGGTTATAGTTGTGTCCGACGAGCGGATGAATGGAAAAGAACGACAGGAAAACGAGCAGACAGCCTACTATTCCCATCAAAAATAGCAGTACTGCGTCGATAATCCAAGTCGTTTTCTTTCTTTTGTAGTCAAATAGTACAAGGCTTGTATAAAGCAAGATGAAAAGCGAGAACCACAGTTGTGGTGAGCGGGCAAACGAGCCTTCGTTGATATTGAAAGCGGGGGCTGTCGCAAGGTTATTGCCATCGAAAGTGAGGTGGCTGACCAATGGTATAGTATTGGTTGTCAGAGTTGAATCGGCAGGCTCAGTTGTCAGATTGGTATGTTCGATGAAGAGCATAAGTCGCTCAGGCAGAAAGAGTTGCTCTTTCTCAGTCATCTGTCGGTCGGCATCCGCACCGAATGCCAAGTTTATCCCGAATCGCGCCCAAGTGTATTTGCCGTTGTAGTGATTGACAGCCTGCCTAAAGGTCCAATCTATCGGCTCAAGGTAAGGCTGCATTTGCTTTGCTAAAATCGTTTCAAGATGATGATATGGTCGGGTAGCACAATTATCAAAAACGAAGTTGTAGAGATACTCGGGATTTTTAAGTTTCGCTTGCAGCGAGTTGAATAGTTGTTGTTTCTGTTCTTTAGTGAGGTTGAGTTGTTGTTCGTAGATCTGTCGGTGGAAATAGGCGAACTCTTTTTGGAAAGCCCAATAGGGTTCGACTCCGAGTTCGTACATTGTATTACCTTTGACGAAGTTCCAGTAGAAGTCTTTTGCTTCGAAGTCGAAACAGCCGAAGTTATATACTGCATCGAAGCCGTATTGCGGGTCTGCTATGCGAACGGCTGTATGTCCGTATCGCGAGTAGGCGGCATCGCCCGGTGTGCAAGTAAGAAGCGAGACGAAAGCCTTGTCGCTCAGTTGCGGTGTAGCCAAAAGCGAAATAACACTTAAAAAGGCAAATATGGTGATTATCAGTCGTTTCATAAGCAGTAGAATATCCATACGAACAAGAAGGTGGTTGAGAGTCCGATAAGAAAGCCTGTAACCACTTGTGCCGGCGTATGTGCGTTCAGCCGTAGTCGTGCAAGCATAATCAAGAGGCTCAGGCATAGCATTTCGGTTATTATGACAGGTATCTGTAGATTCATATAAACAGCATATCCTGCCACGGCGGCAGTCCAGATGCCGGCGGCTGTTGAATGTGCAGAAATAAGCCATTTGCGATTGATAGCAGTGATGATGGCAAGGGCAGTCCATCCGCCTAAGACCAGAACGGGGATAACGGGCAGGGAAGGCAGGGCTTTGAAAAGGAAAACACCCCATACGCCGATGGCTATAAGTGTGTAGTGGTAAGGCGTTTGTCGCTCTTCACTCGTGCGCATGAGAAGACTGTTTTTTACGCCTTGTCCGCGTCGAAGAAGAATGATACTTAAAACAGGTATTATGAAAGTAAAGACGAAAGTGGAGCAGATGAGCAGTGTGAAGAAACGACTTGCTATTTCCGGATATTGGCTTTTTAACTCGTGGCAGAACATACAAATAGCGTAAGTTGGTACGAGCAAAGGGTGGAAAATAACTGATATGTATTTGCAGATTCGGTCAATCATTGCCCTTATGTTTTACACTTGTTTTCTCGCAAGGTTTTACACTTGTTTTCTCATTCTTGCAACGGGTATGCCTAAAATTTTGCGGTATTTAGCTACAGTCCGTCGGGCGAGTGAGAAGCCTTTGAGCCTCATTATGGCTACCATCTTGTCGTCGTTGATAGGGTGAGCCTTGTCTTCTTTGTTCACTATCTCAAGTAAGGCATTTTTGATGGCTCTTGTTGCCACTTCTTCGCCATCTTCGTTGACTATCGATTCGGAGAAGAAGAACTTGAGTGGCAGGATGCCATATTCCGTTTGTGCGTATTTGCTGTTGCAGACGCGTGAGATGGTTGATATATCGTATCCTGTTTTCTCGGCTACATCTTTGAGAATGAGCGGTTTGAGCATTGACTCGTCGCCCGAAACGAAGAAGTCGCGTTGCAGTTTGACGATAGTTCGCATCGTGCTTAAGAGCGTGTCGTTGCGTTGTTTGACGGCATCGATGAACCAGCGTGCGGAGTCGATACGGTCTTTTATAAAAGTAACGGCTTCGCGCTCTTGTTTGGTATGTTGGGTCTGCTGTTGGTAGTTCTGAAGCATCTCGTTAAACTCCTTATTGACATGCAGTTCGGGTATGTTGGAGTTGTTGAGCGACACTTCTATGTTTCCGTTGTCGCTTGAGATGATAAAATCGGGTACGATGCTGTTTGATGCATACACATCCTGTACGAAGGTGCTACCGGGCTTGGGGTTGAGTTTGGTAATCTCCTGAATGGCAGCACGCAGAGTGTCATCGTCGATTTGCAGTCGTTCTTTTATCTTGTCGTAATGCCGTGCGGTAAACTCCTTGTAGCGTGTTGTGAGAATCTTTTTAGCGAGTGCTATGGACGGTGTTTCCTGCTTACGGTTAAGTTGCAGAAGCAGACACTGTTGCAGGTCTTTTGCTCCGACACCGGCAGGCTCGAAAGTGTTTTGTATGAGTTGCACTATATGGTGCATCTGCTCGTCGGTAACGCTGAGGTTAGCGTGAAAGACGAGGTCGTCAACGAGTGCTTCCTGCTCGCGTCTGAGATAGCCGTCTTCGTCGATATTTCCTACAACATACTTGGCAATCTGTTGCTCTTTGTCGGTCAGTGGCAGCAGTCCTACTTGCGTGAGCAGATTTTCCTGAAACGACTCACCTATAGAGAAGGGTATGTCCTCTTGTTTGTCGTCTGGCGATTGGTTGTGTTGCCTTGTTCGATAGTCGGGCACATCGTCGTCGTCGGAGATGTAGTCGGTGAGGTCAAACTCATCGTTGCTGTTGTCGTTAAAGTCTTCGTTTTCAGCGAACTCGTCCTCTTCCGGCATTGGTGTGTCGTCGCTCATATCGCCTGTCTCAAGCGCAGGATTTTCCTCCACCTCTTTCTCTATTCTTTGTTCGAGTTCAAGGGTGGGGTATTCAAGAATGCGTATCTCTTGTATCTGCAAAGGTGTCAGTTTGGTACGCAGTTGCAGACTCGCTTCTTGCGACAGTGCGGTATTGTGTGGCATATCAACGCGTTAATTTATTGACTGTTTCGGTTATGTATTTGAGTTGCTCTTCGTCAAGTTCGGTATGCATAGGCAGGCTCAGGACGCACTCAGCCAATCGTTCGGCAACGGGGAAGTCGCCTTGTTTGTAGCGCGGGTCGGCGTACGCCTTCTGCAGGTGCAGAGGAATGGGGTAGTATATCATTGCCGGTATGCCCGCTTCTGCCAATTCAGTACGAAGTTTCTCTCTATCAACACCTTGCAAACGGAGGGTGTATTGGTGGAAGACATGGGTTGATTTCTCATATCTGCCCGGAACGAGCAAGTGCGGGTTCTGACTGAAGGCACGGTCGTAGTATTCGGCAGCAGCCTGACGATTGCGTGTATATTGCTCTAAATGTGGCAGTTTGGCATCAAGTATGGCAGCCTGAATACTGTCAAGACGCGAGTTGACACCTATTTCGTCGTGATGGTAGCGAACCACCATACCGTGGTTGGCAATAGCGCGTGCTTTGGCTGCAAGGTCGTCGTTGTTGGTAAAGATAGCACCGCCGTCGCCGTAGCAACCGAGGTTCTTCGAGGGGAAGAACGAGGTGCAACCGAAGTCGCCCATGCAACCGGCTTTTGCTTTTCTGCCGTCGGAGAAGGTATATACAGAGTC
>JAFVAX010000017.1 GCA_017480285.1 Paludibacteraceae bacterium
ACACGCGAGACCATAGTTCTTTGCGAAGCCGCCGGCTACGACACCATCATTATAGAGACTGTCGGCGTGGGTCAATCGGAAACAGCCGCACACTCAATGCTTGATTTATTCCTGCTGCTTCAGGTAAACGGCACGGGCGACGAGCTGCAGGGCATCAAGCGCGGCATAATGGAGATGGCCGACTGCATTGCAGTCAATAAATGTGATGGCAACAACATAGAAAAAGCACGAGTTGCTAAACGACAGTTCTCTAACGCTTTAGCACTTTTCCCGCCTACCGAAAGCGGTTGGAAACCAAGAGTTGAGACCTGCTCGGCTGTGGATAAGACAGGCATAGTGGATGTATGGAACATGGTGCTCGACTATATCCGTTTCACTCGTCGCACCGGCTTTTTCGACCGCAAACGAACGGTGCAAGCCCGCTACTGGATGCAAGAGAGTATCAATCAGCGACTGCTTGACCATTTCTACCACAACCCTACTATTATGCAACATCTGCAGGACGCAGAAAAACGCGTACTCAACAATCAAGTATCATCGTTCGTTGCCGCACAAGAGTTGCTTGACGAGTACTATTCGATCATTAGCAAATAACCTAAAAAACACAATACCATGAGAACATTTGAAATTTCTATCCCCGTCAAAGCATACACGGAACAAGAGTTGCCTCAAGAGTGGCGCGAACTGGTTGAGAAAGCCAAACAAGCCACCGAGAACACTTATAGTCCCTACTCACATTTCGGTGTAGGTGCGGCTCTTTTGCTTGACGATGGCACCATACTTACGGGTGCTAACCAAGAAAATGCCGCTTACCCAAGCGGTTTGTGCGCCGAGAGAACAGTTATGTTCTATGCCCATGCCAATCATAAAGACAAAGTCTTCAAGGCTATTGCAATAGCAGGCTTTACAGGCGGACATTTCGTTGACGAGCCTATCTCACCATGCGCAGGCTGCCGTCAAGTGATGATTGAGTTTGAACATGCAGCAAAGCAAGATATGGTAGTAATACTCTATGGTGCAAAAGAAACATATATCTTCCCTAATGCCCGTTGCCTCGTGCCGTATTGCTTCGTGGAAGACAACTTGAAAGGATAATTGATATTTGTCAAAAAAATAGATCTGTATATGCTCAAGAATTTTCTTGGGCTTTTCTTAATGACATTTGCCATCTGCATCTTCATCTTGCTGATGCAGTTTGTATGGATGCACCTGACGGATCTTGTCGGTAAAGGAGTGGAAGTGAGCGTTCTGGCAGAGTTCTTTATTTACGCTGTCATCTCAGTCGTTCCGCTTGCACTACCCCTTGCTATCTTGCTTGCCTCACTTATGACCTTCGGCAATATGGGCGAACGCTTCGAACTGACAGCCATGAAGTCGGCTGGCATATCGCTTTTCCGCATAATGCGCTCGCTGACAGTAACGATTGCGCTCATCTCCGTCGCGGCATTCTTTTTCTCAAACTATGTCATGCCTATCTCGCAGGTCAAACTCTGGACACTTATCTTCTCACTTCGCCGTAAATCACCCGAATTGGACATCCCAACCGGCGAGTTCTATGACGGCATAAAAGGCTATACCTTGTATGTCAGAGACAAGAACCCTAAGAACGGAACGCTCTATAACCTAATGATTTATGACTTGTCAGGCGGTTTCAAAAACGCTACCGTCATGGTTGCCGACTCCGGCAAACTCTTTATTGCTGACGACAATAAGTTCCTTATGCTCTATCTATACCACGGCGAGAGTTTCGAGAACTTGTCGCAACAGCAACAACGAGCCACCAAAACGACAGAACGCATACCCTATCGCCGCGAGACATTTACGCAAAAACAGATTCTCATTGACTTCAGTACAGAGTTTTCACGCTACGACGAGTCGGTACTCAAAGACCAACATGTATCGAAAGATGTAGCCAAACTTGTACATTCCATCGATTCAGTGCACCACCTCTCTATAAGTCGTGCTAACGAACAAAGTCGCGACATGATAGGCCGTCACTACCTCAACCGTGAGCGTGAGCCGGAGCGACAACTGCCAGAATCAGATGTTATGATGTCGCCTGACAGCGTGCTTCAAACAATGACCCTTAATCAACGGCGTATGGCTTACAACAGAGCAATCGACAAAGCCAAACAGATGCGCGACCAAGTGGAATACAACGCTATCATGCTCGACGAGCACCAGCGATATATCCGCAAACACGAAGTGGAACTGCACCGCAAATTCACGCTCTCGTTTGCATGCCTCATATTCTTTTTCATCGGCGCACCACTCGGAGCCATCATACGAAAAGGCGGATTCGGACTACCTATCATCATTTCCGTTGTTATGTTCATCATCTATTATATCATCGACAACACCGGCTACAAGATGGCACGCGAAGCAATATGGCCCGTCTGGGCAGGTATGTGGCTCAGTAGTGCCGTTCTGTTGCCTATTGGCATTTTCCTAACCTACAAAGCGGCAACCGACTCCACCCTGCTCAATCAAGAAGTGTGGATTAAATACTACGAGAAAATAAAAGGAATCATCAACTCGATATTCAAGCGAATGAAACGACGCAACTTGCAATAAATCAGTATTCGAGCGCATTCATAACGCTACTACGGATATTCGGGTTAAAACGCTCTAAGTCTCTGACCAAGCGTTTCATATCAGCCCTATGGCTCTCTTTTTCAAACGGACAAAGTTTTTCCTGACTTTGGTAATTGCTTAATGCGGCATATTGCTGCAAATCTTTTTCTTCTATAAGACACAAAGGTCTAATGAGCGTAAGCGGAAACTTGTCCATTTGCATCTTAGGCGCAATACTTGAGAACGACCCTTGAAAAAACAAGTTCAGCAATGCCGTCTCAACAATATCGTCTTTATGATGCCCTAAAGCCAACTTGTTGCAACCCAATTCTTTAGCCGTATCAAACAATGTCTTTCTGCGATACCACGAACAAAGAAAACAATGACTTTTTCCCCTACTCTCGTCGTATTCGAAACGCGTTTGACGCTCAAGAAATGGCACACAGCTCCGCTCACAGAAGGCTCTCAGATACTCTGTATCAGACTTATAACCCACATTCTCCATCTGCACATAGACGGCAGTAACTTTGAACTTCGGCACGAAAATACGCTGGCGTCTGCCCAAGAGTTCGACAAGGGCAAGCGAATCTTTCCCACCCGACAAGCCGACCAAGATATGGTCGTTGTTCTCTATGAGTGAGTATTTCTCGCAGGCTTTGTGGAAAAGTTGCGTCAAACGGCGTTGCAATTGCTCCATAATTGTGAATTGTGAATTGTAAATTGTAAAAAGGTGCAACCTTTTGACAGTTGCACCTATGATATGCGTTTTCTTGTGTATCTCATTCAGGTTACTTGTCGGTTGTAGCCGTAAGGTTCAAAGAAACACCTTTTCTGTCGGTTACATCCCAGCCAAGCAGGTTAAGTTGCTGATTGGGCAATACCTTTATTCCATATCTCCACCGCCATTTCCATTTCTGACTCCCAAGCCATCCTTGAGCCAAATAAGCATATACGAAAGGATGAACATAAAGTCGTTTGACGGCAGAACCATATTGTTGTTTGTATTCTCCTATCTTTTCTTCAAGTGTTTCCACAAAGAAGAGTGAAGGTTGTATTTCTCCTTTTCCATGGCAAACAGGACATTCTTCCTGCACCACTATCTCAACGGCGGGGCGCACACGCTGACGGGTAATCTGCATAAGGCAGAATTTGCTCAATTTAAGGATGTTATGTTTGGCGCGATCGTTTTTCATGAGCTCGCGCACATGCTCATAAAGTGCATTCTGATGCTCAGCCGAGTCCATATCAATGAAATCAACAATGATTATTCCACCAATATCGCGCAAACGAAGTTGGTGAACTATTTCGTCGGCTGCGAGCATATTGAACTGAAAGGCATTCTCTTCGGGGTCTTCGCCTAATTTCTTGCTTCCGCTGTTCACATCTATAGAGAACAAGGCTTCCGTTCGCTCCATCACGAGATAACCACCGTTTTTGAAACCGACAGTGCGCCCGAAACCGACCTTCAACTGACGACTTACATCAAAATAGTCGAATATCGGTTGCTCACCGCGATAAAGGTGGATTATTTTCTCGCTGTCGGGGGCAATAAGGCGTATATACGAGACTATCTCCTTATAGACTTGCTCGTCGTTAACCACTATTGCCTCAAACTCGGGTGTGAACACGTCGCGTATTATACCTATTGTTCTTCCTATTTCTTCGCTCAACAGAACGGGTGGCTCGGGTTTGCTGCTGATAGTCTCAACAACCGCTTCCCACCTGCTTATAAGCAGTTTGAGTTCCTTGTCAAGTTCAGCCACGCGTTTGCCCTCGGCAAGGGTTCTTACGATAACCCCGTATTCGCGCGACTTGATACTCTGCACAAGTTGTCTCAGACGGCTGCGTTCGCCCTCGGCTTTAATCTTGTTCGACACCATAACTTTCATTGTTATAGGCATCAGTACCATGTTTCTGCCTGCAAGACTTATTTCGGCAGTAAGCCTCGGACCTTTGGTATTGATAGCCTCTTTAGCTATTTCAACCAATACCTTGTCGCCTACCTGCAACAGTTCCTGAATCTGCCCTTCCTTGGGTAGGTCGGGCAAATCAAGTATTGCATCCATCTGTTGAGAAGAAATTTTTCCTCCCAAGGCGGCTTGCAAAAAAGCCTTCATCCGAAGAAAACTTATTCCCAAATCGAGATAATGAAGAAAAGCATCTTTCTCGTGTCCGATATCAACAAAGACTGCATTGAGCGAGGGCATCACTTTCTTGACTGTGCCAAGATAAATGTTTCCGACTGAAAAGGTCTGTTCGCGTTTTTCCTTTCCGGCTTCCGCCAACCGACCGTCTTCAAGTATGGCTGTTTCAATCTCTGTTGGACGAACATCTACAATAAGTTCGCTTTTCACTTTGTCAATAATGTTTTAACCTGCCCACACATCTTTGCGCCCGAAGTTGTGCCTTCAAGGGCAGGCTCGTTCTTAAATCAAAAATAACGGGATGTCAAAAATATCACTCTCTGAACTTGTCAAAAAAGGCGTATTTTTGACACTCCGTTACATAATCGTCTTATTTCTTCTTATGACGATTCTTACGCAGGCGTTTTTTACGCTTGTGCGTCGACATCTTATGTCTTTTGTGCTTCTTACCGTTTGGCATAAGGCGTAATTATTTTAGAGATTTCACAAACTCTTTGGATGCTTTGAAAGCAGGAATATCGTGTTGAGGAACAACAATTGAAGTGTTCTTTGAGATATTACGAGCTACTTTCTCTTTGCGGGTCTTAAGTTGGAATGTACCAAAACCGCGGAGATAAACATTTTCGTGAGCCACAAGCGACTCCTTCACACTCGTCATCATTTCTTCAACGATTACAGAGATGCTTACTTTGTCATAGCCTGTTTTTTGATGAATACGGCTAATCAATTCTGCTTTTGTCATAGTTACAATTTTTTTTATAAGTTAAATGAATTATTGTTTTATTTGTTAATTATAATGCAAATATACACAAACTTTTTGATTTTCACAACTTTTTCCTTATTTTTAAGGAAAATTTTGTTAAAAACCGCTTTTTCTCAAGACCTATTTTACTTCTTTTTCTCGTCGAACGACTGCTTATAGGCAAATGCCTTTTTCTTATTGAAGATAAGTCGCTCGTTGATAACGAAGTTCATTAGTCCCGTAAAAACGGAAGCCACTAATTTGCAATAAATTACATCAAGGTGCGTAAAACGCTCAACCAACACAAGTATCAACAGGTTCACAAAAAAGGTGGATGTTGAAGTCAGGTTATAGTACAGATAGTTTTTCCAAAATGTATTTTTCGGCGAGCCTTTCACCCTATCGCGCCATACAAACCAATATGCAATAACGAAATTGGTAAACACGGCAAACTCAAACGATATTGTCGGCGAAATAACATACTCGCCAAACGAAAAGGCATCAATACTATAATCTCCGGCTTGATATGGACCTACTACCAAATCAGGTATAATATACTCTGAGCACAACCAAAGCACCAGAAAATCTACCCCCGTTCCCACCACTGTGGAACCGGCAAACTTCACATAACGCCACAAAAGAGTCACTGACTTGTGCATCTCACGCTCAGGCTTTTTTGGCGTTATCTTTTTTGTCGTTCTCTTTCTTGCGTGGCAGAGGTTCAAGTTCTGCAAAATAGCGAGCATCTTTAATAAAACTTACCGCCCACATTATAAGCAAGATACAGAGAATAATAAATCCACCTAAGTCAAATGCACTAAACGACACCGGCTGACCGAAATAACTGATGTCAAAATGCCAAGTATGAAGCGGTTTGACATACAAGTAAATAGTGTTAATCAGCATAACGATAACACGAAATTCAGTCGGACCGAGTTTGCCGTAAGTCAGTTTGAATTCGCTTTTAAGGTGAGCATTTATCGACACATACACTGTAAGTGCCATATAAACGCCATATATACCTAAAGCCAGTCCCAAGTGCATCATGCTCGACAAACCTGCACCTACAAACATCAATGCCTCGTTAAGCGAGTCGATGTTATGGTCAAGAAAATAGCCGTAGCGCGGACGCTGCTGGTTTCTAACGCGGGCTACAGTGCCGTCAAGCGAATCGCCGAACCAATTGACAACCAAGCCGAAAGAGGCAAGCCAGAGAAAATTCAGGTTGATATTCGAGAGAACATAACCCGCGCATATTATAACAGCACCTATGAGTCCGACAACGGTCATCATATCCGATGTTACCCAACGAGGCAGTCTCTCGGCTATCCATACAAGAGTCTTTTTCTCTGCCGCATTCAAAATAGAGGTCTGAATACGCTGTGCCTGCTTCTTTTCTTCCATTGTTTTATTCCTGATTGAGGGTTACGCGTTTGAAGTCACAAACAGTTATACCTGCTTTTTTCAAAACATCCTTAACGAGTTCTTTGTCTTCAGACATTACATATACTTGTTCGTTCAAAGTACTCTCTTTGAGGAACTTCTGCAAACGACCTTGAGCAATCATCTCCACTTTCTTCATATTGATGTTTGCTTCAGCCTCTGCCGGTACTTCGCGACGGATCTTACGTGCCACCTCAGCCTGCTCCTCTGTGAGCCAACCTTTAGCGAGGTTCGACTCAACATGGTCGTCAGTATCAGCGTGTGCAGGGTTAATACCGGCCTTGCGCAATGCTTGCTCAACGGCTTTGTTAACCTCGTCTTGTTTGGTTTTCTCGATAGCCACCTGAAGTTCGTGGTCTTTCACTTCTTGAGCCACCAACTCAGCCGAAACGGCAATAGGCGACATAGCGGCAACCTGCATAGAGATACCGTGTACCACCTCTTTATTTGCGTCAGCCTCGGCTACGCTAACAAGCGATGAGAGTTTGTTTCCAAGATGGTTGTAAGCATCCACTTGTGCACCACGAAGGAACACATAGTCAGACAATTCCATCTTCTCGCCGGTAACACCCGAACGCTCGGTTACGAGTTCTGCAACCGTACGACCGCTGACAACCTCGTTCTTCAATGCATCGAGGTCAGCGGGTTGGCGATCCATAGCAACATCAAGAATAAGTTTGACAAGTGCTACGAAATCTGCATTTTTAGCCACGAAGTCGGTTTCGCATTTTACAGCCACGATGGCAGCAAAACCATTCTCGGCGCGCCCAAGAACGCAACCTTCGGAAGCCTCACGGTCTGAACGCTTTGCGGCAATAGCCTGACCGCGTTTACGAAGCAGGTCTTTTGCTTGTTCGAAATCACCGTTAGCCTCTTCAAGGGCTTTCTTGACATCCATCATACCTGCGCC
>JAFVAX010000102.1 GCA_017480285.1 Paludibacteraceae bacterium
ACTTTGGCAAACATTGCTAATCAAGTGATTGACGAGTTCACTCAAGAACAGTCGTATAACGCCATTCAAGACAAGCACAATCTGCAATCGGCTAATACTGCAAAGAAGTATTTACAATATCTAAAGAACGCTTATTTAGTTTGTGGAGTACCACGTTTCTCGCTGAAAAGTATCGAAAGGCGCAGCGTCAGCAAATACTATGCTATCGACAACGCCATGGTGTCAAGACGCGAAGGAGCGTTGCTCACAGAGAGTCTCGGACCGCGGCTTGAGAACCTCGTTGCCATCGAACTTATGCGACGTGCCTCTGTATTGCAACAGGTCTATTACCTGCATAAGGTGCGAGAGTATGAAGTTGACTTCGTTGTGGTTGACGGTTCGCATATCAAAGAACTCATACAAGTTACTTACGACTTCCGCGAACCGCGTACAAAACTCTTCAACCGCGAAGTGGGCAACCTAATAAAGGCATCAAAACTACTACATTGCGACAACCTTACGCTCGTTATGATGTACGGCGAAAAAGGCGACATTATAAAGGACGGCAAGACCGTTCACTGCATTCCTGCTGCCGAATGGTTTTTGAATAGCAATTAGGGTTAGAGATTGTATTGAAGGTATTTGCCGTAGTCTGACCGCACTTTACAAACTTAGATTTCATATTTATCAGTCTGACATGATTCATTGAATCGTGTCAGTCTGTTTTTATGCCATCAGTCATTTCAATATCAATATCAATATGTCAAATAACGCTAAAATATCGGGCATACGGTATTGGGTTACCATTAGCTCACAAAAAGAACATAATGAAGAAACTGCCCGTCGGCGGACGGATTGCAGTTCAATAGAAAAAATATTGACAACACACCATGGTTATCGCGTGAATATACCGAATGATTACACAAAATCTATCGCATTGCGATTTTCGTTTAATAGGATAACGCAACACATCGAAACGCTTTGTCCATAGGACATTTCGATTGGTAGGGACAAAATAAAAGCACGTCGGTAATAGACGAACAGCCGCTTCAAGCCATAATTTGAACCGGCAATGAACAGGAACTGAATAAGAACTGAACAAGAAAAAAAGCAAACATGTTCTTTGACTAAATCTTGACTAAACCTGAAAAAGGTTGACTCAATAACTGAGAAAGAATCTTAAAAATCGTAAACTTTTGACTTGTTTACTGAAAAGTATCATGCCGATTGAATATCCAATATGTAAAATCATCTCTTTACACGATGAAACCATTGGATATTGAGGTGTTAAGAGAGTTAAAATAAGTAGGAGCATAAAATAATAACGATATAATAGTTGTGCCCGACAGGGATGAGGGCGAAAGAAGATATATACTATCGTTCGGTACTATAAAAAGGAACGAAAAGATCTTTGACATAGTGAAACAAAAGAAATAGAGACACACTAATGCGCGTCTCTATGGAAGAATGATGCAAAGCATGAGGTCGTATTCCGTGCTATACTTTTAGCATCCAATCCAGAACGTATGTTTGATGAATGCCGTCATAATCAACGTCCGGTTGGTTGTCAAGCGTTAACAAGTATTTCGGATAATGATCTTTGATTGCTCGTAAGGAAGACAACTCTCGCTCTAATGTATCCGGTTCGATGACACTTTCTGCAACTTGATAGTATTCGACAGAACCATTACGTTGTGCGACAAAGTCCACCTCGGCGCCGTTTACGTATCCTACAAATACTTGGTATCCACGACGACGCAACTCAAGATAAACGACATTTTCCAAGACTCGACCTCTATCTGCTACACGCCTTCCCAATAGTGTTTGACGCAGTCCGACGTCGGCAAGGTAATATTTCTGACCTATACGCAGTAATTCATTCCCTTTAACATCAAAGCGTCTAACCGGATAGAACAGAAAAGCATCGCAGATATATTGCAAATACGTGTCGATGGTATGTGAATTGGTTTTCATACCTGCAGAAGTGAGAGTATCCGCAATCCGTTTACTGCTATTCAGATTACCGATGTTGTCAGCTAAGAAACGAGCAAGACGCATAAGCGTATTGATATTATCAATCTTATTATGCATCACCACATCGCGCATAACAATGGTATTGAAGATATCCTGCAAATAAACTTGCAGTTGGAACGAGTCTGATATCTGCAGCGCGTATGGGAAAGACGATGTTTCCGTATAACGTTTGAACACATCTAACGAATAGCCCTTGTTGACAGATGTAAATTCCGAGAAAGAGAGCGGGAAGATATGAATGGTGATATAGCGTCCTGATAACAAAGTGGCTAATTCACCGGAAAGCATGTGAGAATTACTTCCTGTGATGTAAATATCCACATTGGGTTGCAGGTATATACTATTTACAACACGTTCAAAGCCATCAACGAGCTGCACCTCATCCAAGAAGATGTAATTTTGCTTATCCGCACAGAGGTGTTCTTTGAGGTAGGCATATAAAGATTTGGCATCAAGCAGATATTCATTATCCATTTCTTCGAATCGGATACTGATAATTTGCTCTTTGGATACGCCGGAAGCAAGCAACTCTTTTTGGAATTGCATCAGGAGTGTACTTTTCCCAGAACGGCGAATACCGGTAATCACTTTGATGATTTGCTTATCCTTCCAACTCGCGAGTTGTTGCAGATAACTTTCACGTCTGATTTCGTTCATATGGTTATGTGATTTTAAAATCGGCGGCAAAGATACAAAATAATTTTGAATTAATGAAATATATTTCAAACTTTTTGTAAATAATATGATTTTTTGAAGTGTATTTCAAACTTTTTACAGAATTGATGCATAAATTAATTGTTTCACTATGTATATTGAAAGATAAAAACTGAAAATGAAAAGGACTAAGTGAGAAGAGTCATATATAAAAACAAAATAATAGTTGCGCACGACACGAATGAAGGGGAAAAGAGTGAATGAGGGAATGAATGAGTGAAAGAATGAATGATGGTAAACAAAAACAAATAAAAC
>JAFVAX010000103.1 GCA_017480285.1 Paludibacteraceae bacterium
AACCACGGCATAACAGCCGTGGTTTTTATTATGAACTAAGTAAGATTCGGTATTATAGTAAAACAGTCAGTGCTACATACACAGGCTTATCCCAGTGCGTTTTTGTTCCACCTATACCATAATCATCATAATCATCATCAAAATAGTAGAAATTGGATTTGTTTACCATACCAAATTCTCCGCCTATATCTAATCTGAGTCTACGCCATTGTATAGCCGCACCTATACCCCAAGCGCAGTTAAAGCCTCTATATTTGTCACCATGCAAAGATTTTTTGTACATGTTCGGAGTTTTTTGCGTGTCATTGTCGTACTTTGCAACCGTATTCATAAACGCACCAAAATCGAACACCGGTCCGGTATAGAACATAAAACTCAAACCGTCGATAAGTTCGTAACGATAACTTACTTGAAGAGGAATAGAAAGCGTAATATCATTGGATGTTACCTTATAACATTCACCAAGATACGAACTGCCCTCAAAAAATTCAGAAATCCAGTCTCGTTTCATATTCTGTCGGGCATATTCCAAGAACAAACCGGTGCGGATACCAACTCCGTACTTTATCATCGGATTGATAGTCATACCAAAACGCATAGCCGGTGTGAATTTGGTTTCAGGGAATCCGAAAAAGCCGACTTTGGCTTCCTCATCAGATACTCTTTTTGAGACATAACCCAAAGTCAGACCAAACCAATAATGGTCGGATGGTTGCGGATTGAATTTCAAGCCTTTTGATTTGCGCTGACCGTCCTGAGAACCTGCTTCCTCGGTGCCATTGGCATCACGGCGTGATTGCACGCTTTGTTCTTGACGAACAGGAGCAGACTGCTGCGCAGAGAAACTTTGAACATCGCCGTTCTCATAAATGACAGCAGAGATTTCCGATACGCGAGTTGTAAACACCGGTCCATCGGGATTACTTGTCTTGCGGTACTTGATTTCAGTGTCTGACACCTCAAGAATTTTGGCATCAATACGAGTGGAATTCTTGAGTACTATAACATCAGCACCCCACATTGTGGCGCATACTGCAATCGCCACAATCAAAAGAAAAAACTTCTTCATTTTGACAAAAAATTTATGTTAAACAATATGCAACTGTATTGTTCCCCATAAATTTTTCCCAATTGCAAATTTTTGGCGAATTTCAAGAGAATGGGAACAATGTCATTGCGTTTTTTACTACATAAAGAAAGTGAGCCGT
Source organism: Paludibacteraceae bacterium (assembly GCA_017480285.1). Taxonomy (GTDB): domain Bacteria; phylum Bacteroidota; class Bacteroidia; order Bacteroidales; family Paludibacteraceae; genus Colicola. The sequence continues at coordinate 1,209 of JAFVAX010000103.1, forward strand.
ACTTATTTGTCCATTCTCTTGGGTATCGCCAAACACCTTGCAATTGAACATTAAAGTAAAGCCCACATCAACTATAGATGTGAGCGTGAACTTTACTTCTCAATTGCGAAATTTGGCGAATTTCAAGAGAATGAGAATATAAGTTTACGCTTTTCTATTAAAAAAACAACTACGCTTAGTTGTTATATGGAACTTCTAAAAATTCCTTTATTTTTTTCTAACATTTTGTAGTTCAGTGAGACGAGCAACGAACTAAGGTATGGAGCGGACTGAAGCGACTCGACTCTAATTCCAGCAATTCCGCTTGGCGTTATCTGCTTCGGCTTTGTCGATTTCTTTTTGCAGGGATTTGGGCATATTCTCCACACATTCGTGGCATCGCATCTCAAGCGTGTACATACGCCCTACGCAGTAGTTGCTTCGTTTGCACTGTGAGCGATAAGCCATCCCTTCTTTCCGGTCGCGCTCTTCCGCCTCACGCATGTGATTGACAAAAGCGGGGTCTTGAATAAGTACATGCGCCATCTGTATAAGCGGAAAACCTTCCTGAAGCACCGTCTCGCAGTTCTCACGGCTTTGAATACCACCTACATAAATGAAGTTAGCATCGGGTATCTCACGGCGGAAGCGTTTGGCTGTTTCAAGGAAATAAGTCTCCTTGTAAGGTACTGTCGGGATAAGCAGTCTGCCTGCGATAGCCAAACCCATCTTGAGCCACCAGAACTTCCAAGGGTTCATATAATGCGCCAATGTTTTAAGTGGCATAGCACCACCCAACACTACCATCGGGGCTTTTGATACAAAACCTGCGGTCAGAACCATTCCGTGAACACCATGTTTCTGTATCTCTTTGGCAACGGTAATGCAGTCGTCAACCTGCATACCTGATTTGAAGCCATCATACATATTAGTTTTGACCACAACTGCCATATCGCTACCTGCGTGAAGCATCACCTCGTCCAACACTTCGTTCATAAAACGCATACGGTTTTGAAGCGAGCCACCATATTCGTCTCGGCGGTGGTTAGTATAAGGCGAGATGAACTGTGAGATAAGATAGCCGTGTCCGGCGTGTATCTCCACGCAATCAAAACCGCACTCTCGACAGAAATCAACAGCCTTTCCGAAATTATGGACAATGCCTTTTATCTCAAGTTTTTTCAGTCCGCGCACAGGTGTCGGGGAATACATATTAAAACCGGTAGAAGCCCCGACAGGCAATTGTCCGCAGGTATAGAAATGCGTCATATTTCCACAGTGTCCGAGTTGGATACTTGCTTTGGCACCTTCCTTGTGAATAGCATCAGTGAGTTTGCGAAGGTCGTCTTTTATCTCGTCGCGAACATACAACTGACCATCGAAACTGACACCTGATTTATCAACAGCACAATATGCTACTGTAGTCATACCCACTCCACCTCGTGCAACTGAAGTATGATAGTCGAACAACATTTGTGAAGGCTTATTGCCCGGACACATATTTTCAAAAGCGGCACTACGGATGGTGCGGTTACGAAGAGTAACAGGCCCTAACTTAAAGGGTGTAAAAAGTTCTGAACTCATTGTTTAATAAATAAAAGGGAACACTCGTTTTAGATTGCGTTTTTCAAATTCATCGGCAAACTCCGAGCTGTATTTATGGTAAATGGCATTGGCACGCGGAACGAGGTTGGCAAAAGTGAATACAAAGAACACAAATCCTGCCCAAGACCAAGTAAGCATTGCCCATCCTGCCCATTCTACAATCTCACCGAGATAGTTGGCAGATGTAACATAGTTGTACATACCACCTTTGGGCAGATAGTGGTTTGAATCACCGGGCTTGCGAAGATGTCGGATAACATGGTCGCTATGCCAATTGATGAACATACCCGTGAAAAAGATACAAACACCAACGATAAACTGCCACGATGAAAGCCAGTCTGAAGTATAGACATGCGAATAATACTGCGGCGCAAGGTGGAAAAGCCAATAGCCTTGTATATAACCATTTACTATGTTAAAGACTATACTGCAACCCATTATTATAAGTGGCATCTTTGAGTTTCCTTTCATAAGCAGCGGGAAAATGAAACTCCGCTGAAAATAGTGCAGTTCAAACAAAAGGAAGAACACAAGATAAGGAATGGAATATCGAACGGGAGAACAACCCCATAAGTATAAAACCACAAAAAACACCGGACACTCCATCAACACCCACCCCACTTTGTTGGATATTGCAGGTCCCCACTTGTCGGAAATCATCTTGCCATAGCCTGCATCAATAAAGAAAAGGGCTACGAACACCAAAAAAGCGACTAACCCGACTATAAATAAAAGAGAATTAAAACCTGCCATAAAAATATTAAAAATTTTGCATAATTACATTTTTCTGCAAAGGTACGCAAAAAAATGCAATTATGCAAATTTAAGTAAAAATAAAGACTTTAACACTGCCGATATGCAGGATTTTAGATTCTAACCTTCGTCAGAATGAGGGTATTCCTAATTCCTAATTTCCAATTCCTCATTCCTCATTCTGACGAAGGTCATAATCTCATTCCTAATTATTCATTATCTTGCAGTAAAGGTTGCTACTTTTGACGAAGAACTTACGGTCGGCTCGGCGATAAAACCGTTTGTTTCCGTTCCGCTTACAGATGAAGAAACAGAAAGTGTATAAGTTGAATTTTTACTCATTGAAGCAGAACTTGCAAGTACTATACCCGAATATGAACTCGAAGGCATTTTAACCGCATATATAGCCTCGCTACCATTGGAGAGAACAATATAACCGCCTGAATAGTTGCTACTATTAGAGGTATATCCATAACTTTGCGTGCAGTTGCTAAAGGTACCGTCAACACGACCTCCTATACCAAATATCTCACCACCGGATATAATAAGCGACTTTTGTTCTGCCACATCAATTCCTGCCTCGGCTCCACTACCACCAAAACCAATAACGACACCGCCTTTAAGATACATATTGCCATTGCTATCGATAGCATCGTTGCCTGTTGAATAGGCATAAACAGAGCCTCCGGATATTGTTAAGACACCACCTGCATTGATAGCATCGTCAACAGCCTTTATATTTATCGTTCCACCGGAGATAGTTATTGCAGCCTTGCTCTCGATGCCTTCCGGTCCGCTACTGCCACCCATATCTCCACCGGGACCACCACCATTTCCGCCCGGACCTCCACCATTGCCACCAGGACCCCACTCAGGAGCATAGGAGGACGAACCGCCTAAGGCACTGACAGTTATAGTACCGCCGGAGATTGTCATATCACCTACTGCTTTTATACCTTTGGCGGTTGAGCCTTTGGTAGTTACATTGATAACAGGACTGCCACTTATCTGCACTTCGCCTAACTTGGCAAGTATGCCCTTACCATCATCGCCTGTTGTGTTGACGGTTATTGTACCGCCGGTTATGACTACATTTCCGGCTGCACTTTTAATTCCCTTATCAGTAGAAGCAACTGTTACTGTACCTCCCGAAATATCCACATTGGAATATGCAAGGATACCTTTGTCGCCGGCCTTAGTGATATTAACAGTTCCGCCGGTTATAACTATAGAACTTGTATCGCACTGAATAGCATCGCCTGCTGCACTTATACTGATAGTACCGCCATCAACGATTATACCATCGTTGGTATGCAGACCGTCGCTTGCATTGGCGGTAAGAGTCAGACTTCCCTCACGAACACGAATATAATCGTCAGAGCAAAGAGCGTGTTTGTAATTACCTGTTACAGAGAGCGTTCCACTGCCAGAGAGAATAACTTGTCCTTCCGAGAAGAAAGCCGCCTTTTGGTCTTCGTCAGTACTGCTTGACGAATACGACGAACCATCCGTCAATGAATTTTCAGAAGAAAGTACAACATAGCAGGTTTTGCTTGATTGATTATTGATAGCAGGTCCGTCAGTACAGTTAAGAGTCAAGCCATTAAACGACAGTTTGTACTTGTAATCGCTGTAAATCTTAAGTTGTCCGCTTCCCTCACCACTAACGGCATATTCAATGTGTTTGGCTGTTGAGGTAAGAACAACATAGCCATTACTGTTTGAAGTTAGCACTACACCATCTGCTAAGTCTGAAACAGTGGCAGACGAGCCGTTCCAAACGATACTAACAGTAGAATTCCAAGTCTGATTCTCAACGAAATCATTATCGTCATCTCCTGTATTTGTCTCTGTATTCGTAGTTGAGCCTGAAGTGGTGTCATCAGGGTCATTCTTACTTTTGCATGAGAAAAGTAATACAGACACAACACTTAATATAAGAACTAATTTTTTCATTTGTGAATTTATTTATAGTGTGGATTTATTTTCTAAATAACATTACATTTTTTATGCCAAAAAACCGGCAATATGGCTATATTGATAACAAAATGAGAATTATTTACAATAATAAAACAAAACAACAACCCGAAAAGGATTGTTGCTTTGCATTTATTTAATAGAAACGCTTTATTTCTTTTCAGCACGGCGTGCCTTCCAATTCTCAACACCTTGATAGATATCGTAAGCAATAGGTGTAGCAATGAAGATAGACGAATAAGTACCTACAATCACACCAAGCATAAGTGCGAATATGAAACCGCGGATTGTCTCACCACCAAAGATAAAGATGGCAAGTACAACAACGAAGGTTGACATACTCGTTGAGAAAGTACGCGAAAGTGTCTTATTGATAGCCTCGTTGATATTCAGCCTGCGTTCACGCTTCGGATACAAAGTATTGTACTCACGAATACGGTCAAAGATAACCACGGTATCGTTGATTGAATAACCGATAACGGTCAGTATGGCAGCAATAAACGATTGGTCAATCTCCATTGAGAAAGGCATTATCTTCCACAGCAGGGCATACAAACCGAGGATGATGACAGTATCGTGTGCCAAACCTGCAAGACCACCTATTGAGAACGAGAAGTTGCGGAAACGAATGAATATATACAATGCTATTATCACGAGAGCGAACAGAATTGACCAAACAGCCGAAACCTTTATATCGTCAGCGATGCTCGGACCTACTTTCTGGCTCGAAACGATACCAACCTTGTCGTCTTCCTGAGTATCGTGGAAACGCGAAGCAGTAACATCTTCTGCCATGAAAGGCTTGCAACCCTCATAGAGCAGAGCCTCAATCTTTTCATCGATAGTGTCGTTAGCCTCGTGGATACGGTAGTTGGTTGATACACGAACCTGATTGGCATTACCGATAGTAATAACATTTAATGAGAACTTCTCATTATCTTCAAGTGTTGCTTTGAATACATTGTCGAGCGACTCGCGAACAGCCTCTGTTGAAACCGGTTGTTCGAAACGGATAACATAGTTGCGACCACCGGAGAAGTCGATACCGAAGTTCAATTCTGATTGAAGGGCACCAGGAATAAGACCTAAGATACAGATAACAATCAAGATACCTGAACCTATGTATGACCAACGACGAATCTTAATGAAATCTATATTGACATTACGCAAGATATTTCTTGACATTGCTGTTTCGAAAGCAAGAGTCTTTGCATTCTCGCGCGAAGCATAGTCGTCAAGCAACAGACGAGTAAGGAACACGGCTGTCATAAACGAAGTTATGATACCAATGATAAGCGTAACGGCGAAACCACGGATAGGCCCTGTACCGAACACTGCCAATACTATACCTGTAAGAAGTGTCGTAACATTGGCATCGACGATAGCAGAGATAGCATTTCCGAAACCATCGTTTATGGCCTTACGCATAAGTTTTCCGCTTGCCATCTCCTCACGGATACGCTCATAGATAAGCACATTGGCATCGACAGCCATACCGAGAGTAAGCACGATACCTGCAATACCCGGAAGGGTCAGCACTGCCTTGAACGAAGCCAAGATACCGAACAGGAAGAACACGTTGCAGAGCAAAGCAGCATCGGCAATAAGACCCGGAATCCAACCATAGTAGAAAATCATATATATGAGCACTAGGCAGAAAGCCAGAATAAATGATATCAAACCATTATGGATGGCCTCTTTACCAAGACTCGGACCTACGATGTCTTCTTGAATGATACGAGCGGGAGCAGGCATCTTACCTGATTTGAGTGTGTTTGCCAAGTCTTTGGCCTCTTCAACAGTGAAGTTACCTGTTATCTGTGAGTTACCACCGGTAATCTCATTTTGCACGGTAGGATAAGAATATACATAACCGTCGAGAACGATAGCGATGGACTTGCCGATATTGTCTTTTGTTATGCGTGCCCATGCCTTTGCACCTTCAGCGTTCATCGACATTGACACATTAGCGTATGCAGATGTCTGCGAGAAGTCAGCACGAGCATCGGTAATGACATCACCTTCAAGCGAAGCACGCCCGTCGCGGTTCACTTGTCTGAGAGCAATAAGTTGATAAACAGACTCTGCAGCATCAATAGCCTTAACTGTCCAAGCAAACTTAAGGTCGCGTGGCAGAATGGATTTAGCCGTTTGCGAATAGAGCATTGCGTTAACAGCGGCAGAATCGACATAGATGACTTGACCTATAGCCGGTCCGCGATAAGCATTGCCTGCACCGTCAACATTCATTTGCAGTTTTGAGAACAACGGGTTCTTGCGAGCCAACTGCTCACGCTCTTTCTCTGCATTTTCTTCAGCAACGGCAAGTGAATCGGTTTCTGCTTCTACTTCGTTTTCTTCCTCAACTTTTTCAGTAGCGGCATCAGTAGCCTCGTTTTGCTGACCGAGCACGGTATTGAGTTGCGAGAGTTGCGGGAGAATCTCAGCCAAGTCGTAGGTTTCCCAGAACTCAAGGTTGGCTGTACCTTGCAGGAGTTTACGAACACGCTCAGGCTCTTTCACACCCGGCAGTTCAATCAAGATACGACCTACTTCCGACAAGTTTTGGATATTAGGTTGAACAACGCCGAAGCGGTCGATACGATTACGCAACACATTGAACGAGTTGGCGATAGCGCCATCTACCTCTTCTCTTAACACGCGCTCAACTTCTTCGTTGGTTGAAGTAAGAGTGATTTTGTCTTTCAAATCGAAAGTTGAGAATACGGAAGCCAATTGAGCATTCGGGTCAATTTTCTTATACTCTTCTATAAAAAGGGTAACGAAATCTGACTGACTGTTTTTCTGACGCTCAATAGCATTCGCCATTGCCTGCTGGAAATTAGGCGTGGTATTATAACCGGAAAGAGCACGAAGGATATCGCTAACCGACACCTCAAGGGTAACGTTCATACCGCCTTTCAAGTCAAGACCCAAGTTGATTTCCTTTTCGCGACACTCTTTTAGTGTGTAACCAAAATAAACTTTCTTTGCCGCAATAGAGTCCAGATACTGGTACTCTTTCATACTGTCACCATTAGCATATTTCTTTGCCTCACTGTTATAGTGTGAGGTTACAAAGCTAAACGACAGGTAAAACAAACTGATTAGCGCAAGACATACCGCTAATACTCTAATAAGACCTTTGTTTTGCATTTTTATGGTTAATTTTTAATATATTTTCCTAAAAAATTCAGCTAATTATGAATTTTAGCGCACAAAGGTACAAAAAAAATTGCAAAATACCAAATTTCTTTTTATCTTTGCAGAGATTTAATAAAAAAAACTAAAAAATGGCATATTTACAATCCGTAAGAGGTTTTACCCCAAAGATAGGTAAAGATTGTTTTTTGGCAGTTAATGCCACTATAGTAGGCGATGTAGTGATGGGCGAAGGTTGCTCCGTATGGTTTAATGCTGTGTTGCGCGGTGATGTCAATAGCATAAAGATTGGCAACCATGTGAACATACAAGACGGCTCTGTACTCCATACGCTGTATCAGAAAAGCACCATAGAGATAGGCAACTATGTATCTATAGGACATAATGTTACGATACATGGAGCGCATGTAAGAGACTATGCATTGATTGGTATGGGTAGCACCTTGCTTGACGATGCCGAAGTAGGCGAGGGGGCGATAGTGGCAGCAGGAGCATTAGTACTTAAAGGCACCAAGATAGGTCCATACGAGATTTGGGGAGGCGTTCCTGCCAAGTTTATTAAGAAAGCCGACCCGCAACAAACCGAAGAGATAAACAAAAAAATAGCTCACAACTACGCTATGTATGCTTCGTGGTACGAAAACAATTAACAATTTACAATTTACAATTTACAATTCACAATTTACCCTCATCCTGCACGCTTGCGATGCGAAAACTTGGAGCAACTTGTTTCAGAATCTCAAACAAATAAATTATGTATAAACGCATTTTACTAAAACTCAGCGGTGAGAGTCTTGCAGGAAAAGCCAAGCAAGGCATTGACACCGAACGACTTGAGAAATATGCCGAACAAATCAAAGCGATTTGCGATTTGGGCGTTGAAGTAGGTATCGTCATAGGTGGCGGAAACATCTTCCGTGGTCTGAGCGGTTCGAAAAAAGGCTTCGACCGCGTCAAAGGCGACCAGATGGGAATGCTTGCAACAGTTATCAACTCACTTGCACTATGCTCTGCGTTGCAACAAGAAGGACAAGACTGTCAGGTACTTACAAGCATTCGGATGGAACCTGTCGGCGAACTGTTTCAAAAAGACAAAGCGCTACGCTATCTCAAAGAAGGCAAGGTTGTGATAATGGCAGGCGGAACGGGTAATCCATATTTCACAACCGACACAGCATCAGCCCTTCGCGCCATAGAGATAGAGGCAGACATAATGTTTAAGGGAACGAGGGTTGACGGCGTTTATACCGCAGACCCCGAGAAAGACCCTCAAGCACAGAAATTTACAGAGATAACCTACGACGAGGTATATAACCGAAACCTCAAAGTGATGGACCTTACCGCCACAGCACTTTGCAAGGAGAACAACATGCCTATTTATGTATTTGACATGGACACCGAAGGCAACCTTGAGAAAGTGATAAAAGGCGAAAAGATAGGAACACGAGTAAGCAATTAACCCCAAAACCATTATAACCATGATTGAAGTTAACACTATCAAAGCCGAGGCAGAAGAGAAGATGCAAGAGGCTATTATGTACTTGGACGACACGCTTGCCCACATTCGTGCAGGCAAAGCAAGTGTTCGTATTTTGGACCCTATTCGCATTGACTACTATGGTTCGATGACTCCGCTCTCGAATGTAAGTACAATTACCACCCCCGATGCTCGTACTATAACTATTCAGCCTTGGGAGAAGAAACTTATTAACGATATAGAGCGGGCAATCATCAACTCCAACATTGGTCTTGCGCCGAGCAACAATGGCGAAGTTATTCGTTTGTCGATACCACCGCTGACAGAAGAGCGTCGTCGCGACCTTGCCAAACAGTGTAAAGGTGAGGCTGAAAACGCCAAAGTGTCGGTTAGAAACGCCCGTCGCGATGCCATTGATGTTTTGAAAAAGCAGATTAAAGAAGGAATGCCCGAAGATGTAGAGAAAGACGCTGAAGGCGAGATGCAAAAACTGCACGACAAATACATCAAGCAGATTGACGAACTGTATGCAGCAAAAGAGAAAGAGATAATGACCGTATAAGGTTCATTAACAACAAAAACGCCTGTGCTTCAAAAGAACACAGGCGTTTTTTTCATATCTATCGTTTTTTATATCTGTTTTTTATAAACGGCTTAATGCGGTTGCTGTTTTAGCGGCAAGACGGGCATTGTTAAGCACGAGTTCAATGTTTGCAGCAAGACTGTCGCCACCTGTGAGTTCTTTGACTTTGGCAAGCAGGAAAGGAGTGCATTGCTTTCCGTGAACACCGGCTTCGTTCATTTGGCGCAGAGCCTCATTGATGGCTTTGTCGATAACATCTTTCGGCATAGAGTATTGCTCAGGTATAGGATTAGTAACGAGCATGCCACCTTTGAGTCCTAATTCAATTTTAGCACGGAAAGCCGAAGCAAGTTCTTCGGGTGAGTCAAGACGGTAGTCAACCTTAAACCCGCTATGACGGGTATAGAAAGCAGGCAATTCCTCTGTTTGATAACCTATGACGGGTACGCCTTTTGTCTCAAGATACTCAAGTGTGAGACCTAAGTCAAGAATTGATTTAGCACCTGCACATATAACCATAACAGGTGTTTGCGCAAGTTCTTCGAGGTCGGCACTAATGTCCATTGTCGTTTCAGCACCGCGATGCACACCTCCGATACCGCCGGTGGCAAACACTTTTATCCCTGCCATAGCAGCAATAATCATAGTTGTTGTAACGGTAGTTGCACCGTCTTCTTTGCGCGCTACAAGCACCGGCAAATCACGACGCGAAGCCTTTATAACGGCTTGTCCCTTCTTTCCGAGATACTCTATTTCTTCGGGTGTGCAACCTGCTTTGAGTTTTCCGCCAATGATAGCGATAGTAGCCGGCACAGCACCATTGTCACGAATAGTTTGTTCGACTTTGAGAGCCGTCTCAACATTTTGCGGATATGGCATACCGTGTGATATAATTGTTGACTCTAATGCCACAACGGGCTTTCCTTCTTTCAGCGCTTGTTCTACTTCTGCTGATAGTTCAAGATAGTTTTTCATTGTATTAAAATTATATTTTAAGTTGTTCATTTACTGTCATTCTTGTTTCAATAGTTTGAGTTGCTGCAATCAGCCCGATTTCAACCACTTGCCTAAGGGACAGGCCTTTGAGCCAGCCGAATGCCACGGCTGCTGTGAAGGCGTCACCTGCACCGGTTGTATTGACCACTCTGTCAACTTTAGGATTGGCAAGACGGACAACCTGCTTATTATCAGCACCTATAGCACCGTCTGCACCCATAGTTATATACACCGACTGCACACCTTGCTGCAAGAACCAACGGATATGTTCGTCAACGGTTGATACACCTGATAGTCGTTGAGCCTCCAAACGATTGAGTTTCAGATGCAAATGAGAAGTCAAATGTTGTTCTACAACGGGTAGGAGTTTTTTTGCCTTTGCCACCGATGTTACATCTACAAAAAGAGGTACAGTAGTGTTTTTGGCAAGATACATCAGGCTTTGTTCCGACAAGTTACAATCTGCCAAGACAGCGTCGGCTTGATTGATGCTTCTAATGCGTTGCTCCAACCATTTAGGAGTCAGATTGTCAAGCAGTTCGGTATCGGCGGCCGCCGCTTGCATCTCGCCCTCTTTATCGTTGATACACAGATAATAGTTGCTACGAGAATCAGGTTGAGTGGAACTTAAAGAGATGTCCATACCCAAACGGATACAATCTTTACGAAGCGTGTCTGCAAACACATCGTCGGCAAAAATAGTCAGAAAACTGACCTCAGCCCCAAGCAGACAAAGATTATGAGCCATATTACGCCCTACCCCGCCAAAAGCGGTATATATATGTGCAGGATTAGAGTCCTGCGGAAGAAAAACAGCAGTGGTTGTGGCTGTAATATCGATATTGGCAGCACCTATAACAACTATTTTCATAATTCTTACGAGTATATTGTTGCAAATTTACACATAAATTTCCAAAAAAGCAATTTGTTTGCATTTTTCTTTTGTCTTTTCAATGATTTTTTATATTTTTGCAAAATAAAACTTCCAAGTTTATGAAATCGCAAACGATATATGTATGTAGCAACTGCGGTGCACACTCGCCCCAACAGTTAGGCAGATGTCCGCAATGCGGGGAATGGGGCAGTTATATAGCAGAGACGCGTGAGCGCAGCCCTCTGACCGAGAAACGCATAGTGTCAAACAACAGCGCACCACAACTGCTGTCGGAAATAAAACCACAGACAGAACAGCGTATTGACATGCACAATGGCGAACTCAACCGTGTGTTAGGCGGAGGACTTGTCAAAGGCAGTCTTGTGCTTTTAGGCGGCGAACCCGGCATTGGCAAATCCACACTCGCCTTGCAAGTTTTAATGCAGATGGGTGAGAAAAAAACGCTATATGCCTCGGGCGAAGAGAGTCTTGAGCAGATAAAGATGCGGGCTGAGAGACTTGCGGGCAACGCTCAAAACCTATACCTCTTGAGCGAGACAAGTCTTGATTCTATTCTGTCGCAGGCAGAGAAACTGCAGCCTGAGATTGTGGTTATTGACTCTATACAAACCATTGGTCTTCAGGAGATAGACTCTACCATTGGCAGTCTTGCACAAGTAAGGGAATGTACGGCAGCCATACTCAAGTTTGCCAAGACGCATAAAGTGCCGTTTTTGATTGTCGGTCATATCAACAAAGAGGGTTCGCTTGCCGGACCGAAAGTATTAGAGCATATTGTAGATACCGTCTTGCTCTTTGAGGGTGACCAGCATTATATGTACCGCATCGTGAGGGCACAAAAGAACCGCTTCGGCAGTACATCTGAGATGGGTATATATGAGATGCGTCAAGACGGACTTCGTGAGGTTACCAACCCGAGCGAACTGTTGCTGTCGCAGAACCATGCAGACTTGTCGGGCATAGCCGTTGCTGCAGCGATAGAGGGTGTTCGCCCATTCCTTATTGAAGTACAGGCGTTGGTATCGTCAGCCACCTACAGCGTACCCCAAAGGGTAAGCAACGGCTTTGACTTACGGCGGTTAGGTATGTTGCTTGCTGTACTTGAGAAGCGTATCGGTTTTCGCTTACCACAGAAGGATGTGTTTCTCAATATCGCCGGCGGGATAAGAGTCAACGATCCTGCTATTGACCTGTCAGTGCTTGCTGCAGTACTTTCGTCGAACATGGACATACCTCTGCCCTACGGAACTTGCCTGACGGGGGAAGTGGGGTTAGCGGGAGAGATTCGTCCGGTTGCCCGCATAGAGCAACGCATCCGCGAGGCAGAGAAGTTAGGATTTACACAAATAATAGTGCCTAAAGGTCAGAAAATCGGCATCGATAATCCTAAAATAAAGATTCTACAAGTTGATAAAGTGGCAGATGCTTTCAAAAATCTGCTTGTAGCGCACAAATAATTTTCTTTAGATTCTGACCTTCGTCAGAATGAGATATTTTTAGATTCTGACCTTCGTCAGAATGAGGATTGCGTCAGAATGAGGATTGCGTCAGAATGAGGAAAAAGTATACCTCACCCTGTATTCGTAACAGGATGAGGCATTTTTAGATTCTGACATTCGTCAGAATGAGGATTGCGTCAGAATGAGGAATGTTACAACACAAAGTACTTAAACGATGCTTTTTCTTCATCGTTTATAATTCTCATCATATAATAGCCGGTTATGGACTGTGCTTCAACAGAATAAGCGCTTATGCCACTTATAGTAAGCGATTTAACGCAAACACCGGCAAGATTATAAATCTCCAAAATATATGTCTTGCTTGAGTTTAGTCCGCTGATATGCAGATTTTCTCCTGCATTAACGATTGTCGGTGTAAGTGAAATCCGGCTATCGCCGTCCACGCCATCAAGACCGGCGGCTGAGACAATAATTTTAAACTCATTAGTCTGTAATTCTCCGCAAACGGTAGTAATTATTCCTTTGACAGTAATCGTTTCCTCAAGTGTTTCGTCTGCGTTAAAGACATCACCTTCTGCCGTTACAAAATCAATACTCTCAACTTCGACATAGTCATATTCGGACAACAAATTGAAATACTGTTTCAACAGAGCCTTATGCCCACTCAGGTCTGGCAACTGACCGTTAGTAATAGTCAAATCTTGCATCTCGGGCAGTACAATATCGTCAAAAGCAAGCGTACGGAAAATGGCATAAGTATGGGTTATTACTATCTTCTCGTCGGTTGTAACTGTTTGGGTTTCTATGAACATTTTTTCGTCTTCACCCGCAGTACAATCATACCTGACAATCGGTTCTTCAAGCACAACATCCACTTCCTCAACAGGCAGGTTGGGCAAGACTATGAAAGAATTTTCGAAAGTGAAAGTTACAGGGTCGTCGCCTTCTGTTTGGCAAGAGAGGTATGCACTTATGTTGATGTCAAGACTGTCAGGCACATCAAGAGCAGAACCATCTTCAATCACATTGCCATCTTTATCAACTACCTCAATAGTGAGAGTTTCTTCTTTGAATTTCTGTACTCTCCAAGTCTGTTCGGGTTGCAAAAGCGGTAAGATTTCAGATTTCATATTGCTTAACGACAGCGTATCGCCTTCGGTAGCAAACAGAGAGACATTCAACTCTTCCAATTTTGGTTCTTCAAAGAGTACATAATGGTAAACAACCCTTTTGAGTACTTCTCCGTTGTCGGTTTGCTCGAAGGTCTCACTTATTATCTCATCGGGCTTTGGCAGTTCGCTCTGGCACATCCATTTCCAGCGCACTTCTTCTTCCACAACTGCCGTTTTAAGGGTATATACTTTGGTTTTGACATCTCCGCAATCGGTGGTAGCGGAAACTCTCAAAAATTCGGTTTTGCTGTCTTCTGCTATGAAGAAGTCGCTGTCAAGAACCTGCCATTCATCACCCACATTTATTTTCCAAGCAATACTTTGCTTGTCAATTCCTGCAGTATCTTCGCCTTGCGACAAGAGTTTCAAAAATTCGGTATTAAGCAAATCGTATCTGTTGTTTTTCCCTTTGGCAAGATAATAGTCGAAGGTAGCGGGCAGTTCGGGTTGCACTAAGACACGGAAATTATATACTCTTATAGAGTCTATATCGCTTGTCATATCCTCGCTTAGGAATCTCATCGAGTCAACAACAACGACTTGCATACCTTGCGAGAGGAACAAGAGTTGGTCTTCGTAGAGAGCGCTATCAACATAGCAAGTTACACCACCGCCATAGTTCTCGTCTAAAGAACCTGTGAATATTTTATGCTTGTCGTCCCAGAAATTAACCACTGATGCACCTTGCGAAGGTGTCTTGTCGAGATAAAGCATCATACCGTCGCAAAGGTTATTGAGTTCAACCGTATCTTTGTACTGCAACACGGGTGGAATCATCATCTCAACACAAAGTCGGGTAGCACCGGTTGCCTTCACACAAACGAACACATCCTTATAGTCGTGGTTTGCCATAAAGATAGCCCCGTGGGACAACGCTTTGGCACGCTCGTCAAATGGCTGCATATAATAGGTATTGGTATAAAGTGCATCTTTCACACCTGCATCGGTATTTATTTCCACTTGTGCCTCTATCTCGTGGTCTTCAAGACTTGTAACAGTCAGTTGAATACCATATTTGGCATTTTCGGGGTGTGTCTCAGGGTTAAGGAGGTCAAGCGAGATGCGATACCACTTGGTAGTCATTGACCCGGGATAGACCACACAAGGTCTCGTTTCCCAATCAAAGGGAACGGCGTGCAGTTCGTCTGCACCTTTCTTGTCGCTGAGTTCTGCAATGAACTTCAATTGCGACTGCGCACGAACACATATCCACAGGTCTTGAGCAGCGTATTCATTCAATGCCCCGCGCGAGATGAGGTGAGTGGTGTCTTGTTCTGCCGATAAAACAGTAGAAACAAACGGCAGAACCTCACTACCCTCTTTTGAGTCGTATGCAATCAGCACTTCAACCGTCTGACCTAACTCTGAGTTAAACACTTTAAGAGTTGCATCGCCTTCAGTGCTTTCCACCTCATAATGCGACAGATGGAACCAATTATCGCCTTCCGCACAAGTATAAAGTCGGTTAATCTGAAATTCTTCAACCTGCTCGTCTATGTTTGTTTGCAAACCGGTCAGTTCATACTGTTCAGCATAGATATGCAAATCTGCCTCAGTGGTTATCATAAGAATGATATAATCGCTTGAGAGAAGATTGAAGAAACTTCTGCCTAAGGGTTTTTCCAAAGTCTCACCTGCAAGAAGTGTTTTACCCTGACCGCCGTTATCTTCAATAACACCTTTGTTACAATCAGTCAGCAAAGCACTATAGACGAGTCCGCCTTCTTGACCTTGGTTGGTAGTAAGCAGTTTTACCCCTTTACCTTCCGGCAGTTGGTCAAGAAACTGTTTATCAATTCGATAGTATGCCGTTGTTCCGGCTTTCTGCTCGTGTCCGTCAAGCATATCGAAACGAATAGCGTGATAGCAGGTCTCACCCGTGTTAGGGTCAACGATGTCGATAGCGACTGTTATATCAGCGTTAGCAGAAAGACTGAAATACACGAACTTGTTTTCAGTATTGTCCAAATAAGGTTGCAGTGTACCTCTTTCAATCTGCAGTTCGTATTCAACCGCTTGTGAGAGGCTGATTGTTTTCTCATCAAGCACCACATCGTTGCAGTCAAAAGCCCATTGGACTTTTACCTCTGCTGCTTGCAATGACGAGATACGGACTTTTGGCGCAAAAGTGCTATTAACTCTAAAGGTATCAAGTTCTGCACTATACCAAATTTGCGTGTCTGCTTTCTGCTCAATTAGAGGACTCTTCCAATCAACAGTAACAGCAACGTCATTGTCGAAGATTTCACAGAAAGACTCACGCTTGTCAGTATCACTATAAAGGAAACGGAATGATATTGGTTCTGTAGCAGTTTTAAGCAGCAAGTACATCTCCGTTGCACTATTAGCCTCAACAAGCGAGATACTCTGCGTTTTCCTTACTATCTCACCTTCAGGCAGGTCGAGAAGTTGTATCTGCGGGGCATCGCTAAGCGGACAGGTATAGAACATATCCTCTTGTACAACTGTTTGTTTGCCACCGTGGTTGCGCATCTCAAGCACAAGCGACTTGCCTTTTTCACGAATTGATGACAAGTCTAAGCGATAAAACTTGCTCTGTTCTGCCCCTTGGTCATAACCGATTATGTTTCCGACCTCTATGTCTATTGCGTTCAAGCAAGTGTTTCCGAGTTGTTCGTTTCGTTTGGCGGTTGAGAGAACGACCTCCTCGCTTGACTCAATCTTCAGAAGCACATACCACACATCTTCGCTTATGTTGGCTATAAGGTCTTCCGTGAGTGGTCTTACAAACTCAGCATTAGCACCAATGGTGATAGCATATTCTTGCGGGACATCGGAAATCAAACAATTATCTTCGGTAAGTAGTGAGAGTTCAAACTTCACTTCCGCCGTATTGTTGCTACGATTAAGCAGCGTGAGTACCGGCAGACGCTTATCGCTGACAGCCATTTGCCACAAGTCGTTGTAATCAACTCTTATATATTTCGCCTCATTGGCATTGACCAACACTTTGGGGTCTGTGTCGGTTATGTCAAGATTAACAAGATTATCGCAATATGAGAAAGGTGTATGCGTTTCAGGTTCAACCTTTTCAAACGAGAATAATAGATTCTGGTTGGTCCGGAACGACAGATAAATCTTTTTTGACAACAACGAAAGCAGACTGTTTCTCAAAACAAACTCTTTCGTTTCAGCCCGTTTCAGATTGAAAGCGGTTATCTCACCCGCAACCGAAGAACTGCAGTTAAGTTTGTAAGAAATCTTGACTTCGCTATCTGCATAACCTTTGTTTTCTAATAAGAAACGGATGTCCGACTGTGTATTATCCGTTAAATCTAATTCTATCCATTCTTCTTTCTGCGCAACGACGGGTGTACCTTCTGCAAGTGCCTGACGCGGGAACTGACAAGCAACAGAACCGATGTTATGTCTGACAGCACACACACGCATTGCCAACGGCTGCTCTGATACGACACGGAAATATACCAAACTGTCTTTTATACCATCGCTATCTGCATCAACGCTTTTTTCAGCCAACCTTCCTGCCAACGAAGACGATAGATTCTCTACATATAACTGGTTGGCATACAGCGAGAACGAGCGTGTTGCCGGATACTCGCCTTTAGGGTTGGTAAGGACATCTATTGTTACATTATTCTGCTTGTCAGACTTGTTTTCAAGCACAAGTTCCGGCACATAATGCTTCTTGAGAAAGTCTTTCAACGGCATAACATACCATCTCTCTTTATCCGACTGCGGTATAGTCAAACAAGGTTCAACCTCTGTTAGATTAGCCTTATCCACCACAAGTTGTTGCGGTATGTCAGTTTCTTGCAACGCAATAATCTCAGCACTCACTTTTATAGCCACTTGCGAATACAGACTGACATAGAGCATACCGTCTTGAGAGAGCATCTTCAGCCTGTCGCACTTTATGGTATCCGCAAAAACGCTGCCTCCACTGACAGGGTATCTGTATTCGGTATAACCTCTACTCGGGCACTCATAACTATAGCGTGCAACGACTGTCGTGTTTGCAGTAGAATCGTTTTCAACAGCAAGTCTTAATGCTTTCGTGGCATCTGCCGTACCGTCAGTGAGCAACAAGTCGTTCAAGTTCAATGTAAACCACGAAGTTTTCATTGCTTCTAACTTTTGTTTCTCCGACGAAAGCAAAGGCGTATTCAAGCAGTTCAGTTGCACCTCTCCCGCCTCAATCATTTCCATACCCAATTTTATCGTACCCGAAGTACGAACCTTGATATAAATGGCTGATATACTGCTGAAAGTAGAATGTGGTACCTGACGAACATAGTTATATCCCGGCTGAAGAGTACGACTCTCGGCATCCGACAAAGGTTCCACCGACATATTGCCACCCGAACCCACAAAAGCCTGAACTTCAACTATAATATCTTCCTGTCCGCCGTTTTTAAGGCTTATAAGGACATCCTCACTTTGTGGCACAAGCGACAAATCGGCTTTGTACCATACAAAATCTTCGGCTGAAGCAACCGTTATGCCACCACCGTTCAAGTCAAACGGGTATGCCGTTTTCCAAGAAAGACCGTCTTGGGCACACAGAGCGAAAGTTATTAAAAACAAACAAACGGAAAGAAATATCTTTTTTATCATAAGATTTGATAGTTAGTAGTTTATAGTTATTATTATGACGCGAAGCCCTCATGCCTAAAACCCTAAGGACAGACCTACCATTGCAGTCAGGTTCTTACCCTGATAAAATTCCGGACAGAAACGATTCAAGTAATACTGCGCTGTTCCGGTCAGTTCGCTGTTCAAATCAGATGTCGTATTGTCAAAACCTTGTGCATTATTATAGGTTATACTTGCACGGGCATACATGTTCGGAAATATCTCATACACGCACTCCGCCTTCACTTCAGCATTGCGGAAAATAGCCTTGTTAAACGGTTTTTGTGCAATAGCGTTCGACACTCCGTCTTCGGGGTTGATTTTTCCGCCCTCACCGCGGGCAACACGAAGATACCTGTAACTGTTGTATTTTGTGTTATGAGTAAAAGACAGTCTTACAGTCATTCCCCTTATAGGCTTGTATGCCGCCTCAAGGTAAATACTCTGTGCGTTATCACCCATATAATGCCCCATACCAAAACTGTTGCTTTCGTATGTCAGGACATCTATCGAGTGAGTATAACATGCTATATACGAACGCATAAACTCACCCTTAAGACTTAGTCCGCGAACAGGCCAACCACTCCAGTTGAAACCTACGAGATAAGAAATAGGGTTCTTTTCCTTATTGCTCTTCTTCAGCCTTGAAAACTTGAACTCATCGAGAAAAAACGAACCATACAGTTTCAAGTGGTCGGTAGGATAAACGGCAACAGAGGCAAAAGCCTGCGAGTTCTGGTTTTCAGACGCAATACCCTTGGTCAGCAAGTGGTCAAGCGACTTGAAGAAAGCAAAAGGTATAAAATATGCAGCCTGAACATTCCTCTCGGCATACACTATTGAATTACCAAAAGAGAACGACACATACTTCACCGGTGTGAAAGTGAACATGTTGGCAGCCATAAACTTGTTATGCGGACGATACTCGATGTCAGACTTGCCGGATGTCGTATTCTCAAGATAGAACTCCGTAGAGTCTTTCACATTACTAACAAGCCAAGCGTGGAAATAGTCGAACTGAAACCAACGGCAGGGCGTCAGTTGTATCGTCAGTTGTGGCACTGCCGGATTCCTGCCCGACAAGATGTTCGACGCATGATAAGCATTTCCCCAACGGATATTCTCGCGTTGAACACCTATACTGCCAAACCAAGCATAGAACTTTATTCCACCTTTCGAGTCGGAGAAGTCGCCACCGTATGTCGCTTCCTTATATTGCGTTCCCGCCTCGTTGTTCAACGCCGATGTGCGCGAGCCTACCTCACCATCAAAACCTTGATTAAGCCTTGCACCGAATGGTTTGGAAGTGAAATACTTACCTCGAAGTAAATTTCCATTGTAACTTATATCCCGAAGCGAACCCCAGATACTGATATGTTTTACAATGTCCATACGCATCTCCACACCCCACCAGCGCTTTATGACCGCACCTTTCTTACTGCCATACAAGTCCATACCGAGAATAGGCTCTATGGTCATCTTGAACTTCTTATTCTTCGTTATGTACGAGAACTGCGGATTAAAAAGCGAGAGATTGAAAGTGCGATTGTTGCTGTATTGAACCACATTCTTCTGTATCGTATCCCTTTCAAGGGCAAAGGCGTTCAAATAGAACTGCAAATCTTTCTGCTGACGCTTGCTCAGAAGCGAATCTTTACCTTCAGCCTCCTGAAGCATCTCGGCTATCTGACGGCGAGTATAAGGCTGAACCGTCGTCTGACGCGAGATAACACCATCTACAATAAGTTCATCAACAAACGAATATACCTGTGTATATTCAAGCGAAACGGGTATATCTTGAGCAGAGAGAAAACTCATACTCAAGATACACCCTATCACTGCAAAATAAAACTTTTTCATTTTATTTGCCAATAGCACCGGTGGGGCAAGCCTCTGCACAAGTACCACATTCGGTACACAAATCCGGATTGATTTCATAATGCTCGCTACCCTCGCTGATAGCCTCCATCGGACATTCGCCTGCGCAAGTGCCACAGGAGATGCAATCGTCTGAAATAACTAATGCCATAATAATCTCTTTTTTAATGTTAATGTTTATTGTTTGCTATCTAAATGCAAATA
The DNA here is from genome assembly GCA_017480285.1 of Paludibacteraceae bacterium. Lineage (GTDB taxonomy): Bacteria > Bacteroidota > Bacteroidia > Bacteroidales > Paludibacteraceae > Colicola. Next base: position 21,964 of record JAFVAX010000103.1, read on the forward strand.
TACTGCAAAGTTTTTATTTTTGCAAGAAAAATATGCTTTTTCCGACATTTTCTTCTGTTTTTTCAAAAAAAACAGACATTATTTTTTCCATAATGCAGGCGTAAAAAGCATCAAAACCGTAAAAATCTCCAACCTGCCAATGAGCATCACAAACGACAACCACCATTTGCCCAACATCGGAAACTCCGCAAAATTACCTGTCGGACCAAACATATCAATGCTTGCACCATAGTTGCCTATTGCAGAAACGGTGCTTACTATCGACTGGTCAAAACTCAGCCCCAAACAACAAAGAACTATCGACGACACCACAATAACCGCTATGTAAAACAACATAAAAGCCATCAAGTTACCTATCGTCTGCGAACTCACAAGTTTGTCGTTGATCTTCACCGGCAACACCGCATTCGGATGAATACGACGAGTAAACTCCGATATACCGTTCTTCACGAATATCATTATACGCACCCATTTTATACCACCAGATGTCGAACCTGCACAAGCACCCGGAATCATCATAAAAAACAAGATAAGCATCATCCACGACTTCCACTGCAGATAATCTGTTATGATAAAACCCGTCGAAGTGAGCGTCGCGGTCGATACAAACAAACCCGTACGAAATGATTTCTCAATGTTATGTAGGTCTGCACCGAAACTCTCAAAGAACAAACCAACCGACAATATAACACAACACAGCAGTATCGCACCCGCATACCAGCGTATCTCCTCATCACCCCACAAACGACTTACCCTGCCTATCAAGATGAAGTACAGAAGCGAGAAGTTGATACCCGACAAGAACATAAACACTATCGTTACATACTCTATCATCGGCGAGGAGAAATACGCAATCGACATATCATGAGTCGAAAAACCACCCGTGGCAATAGTGGTCATAGCATGACATATAGCATCAAACCAGTTCATCCCACACAGCCTGAGCAGCAACACATTTGCCACCGTCAAAGCGATATAAATGCTATACAACCTTTTCGCTGTATCCGCTATTCGGGGCGATAGTTTCTCATGCGTGAGACCCGTTACCTCTGCCGCATAAAGTTGTGTCCCGCTTAGACCGAACATCGGAAGCAAGGCAAGCGAGAAAACTATTATTCCCATACCGCCGAGCCACTGCCCTATGCTTCGCCAGATAAGACAACCATGTGGCGCTTGATCAACATTCACAAGTATGGTCGAGCCCGTCGTTGTGAACCCCGACATACACTCGAAAAAAGCATCGGTAACGGTCGTTATATGCGAACTGAAGATGTACGGAATCATACCAAACAACGAGAACACTACCCACACCAAAGCCACTATCACATAACCCTCTCTTTCGCCTAACTCCCTGCTTGCGCCCCTACCCGAGAGCAAGCCCAAAACACCGGCAACACAAGTGATTATGGTACCGTAAAGGAACGGATAAAAATCATGCTCGGCATAATAGAAACTCACGAAAGTGGGGATAAGCATAAAAAACGCCTCTACAAGCAACAGCGTGCCAAGCGTCTTCACCACCATCCGTATGTTAAAAGTCTTTGTCATAACATCCTAACATCATAACTAACGCAAATATACAAAAAATTCTACAAAAACAATCCTTTCCACCATTTTTTAACTAAAATTTACATTAATTTGATATTATAGACCGTTTCACTATTGGACTTTCACTTTTCAACTTCCAACAGCGTAGCGGTCTATAACTACCTTTAAAAAACTGTAAAAGTGTTATAGTAAGAAAAACAAAAAGAAAAAGAA
>JAFVAX010000104.1 GCA_017480285.1 Paludibacteraceae bacterium
AAGATGCTTCAGAAAACAAGAGATATAGCAGTTATTGACAGCAGTGTTGTGCCTAAAAAAGAGTTTCTTAAAGCATACCATTTGTCGAAATCTTCAGGTGCATTAACCGCCTCGCACACACAAGATGATATGCCCGTTATAACCTATCTCACAGATCGTGGCGACACAAAACTTATCAGTCAGGCAGATGGGAAATATCATATCTACCGTCAAGAGAAACAATTTGACTTATGGGTGCATAAGACTTTGCTTCCTGAGCCTGTGAACGATACATGCAACTCTGTTTTCCCGTTCTTGCTATCGGACGGTTTCACACTTTATTTTGCGTCCGACCGCGAGGAAGGGTTAGGCGGGTTGGACATTTATTATACACTATATGATGACGAGAACAACTCGTATCTGCAACCTGTAAATTTGGGAATGCCTTTTAATTCGAGCAGAAACGACTATATGTTTGCTATCGATGAAACGGAGGGTATCGGCTATTTTTCAACCGACCGCCGAACGAGTGCCGATTCTGTATGTGTATATAAATTCAAATATGAACCTGAAGCCAAATATCTAAAGGCGGGTATAGGTCAAGTGAACGACACTGTAATCCGCCGTCGTGCTCAAATGCTTGATCTGAATTTTCAACCGATAGAGCAAAAAACGCCTGTTGCGGAAACAGAACAAGTGATTGTTCGGGTGGCTGAAAATGAGGAGCAAAAAAGAGAGTTTTGTTTTGTCTTGAACGATACGACTGTTTATTACCGTTTTGAAGATTTCAAAAACAGTCAGGCACGCTCGCTTTACAGGCAATATATGTCAGTAAAAGCAAATCAGGAGTTGCTCGAAAAAAAGCGCAAAGAATACTCTTTGACGGTTGACTCTATAAAACGGCAATCTCTTGCAAAAGACATCTTGAAAATAGAAGAGCAGTTGCTTCTAACAGACAGCACTGCTCTACTAAATCAAATCCGTGAGTTGGAAACGGCGGTTGGCGGAAAATAAGATTGTTCTTTTCTCGCCATGTTTGGCGAGAGTGTTTATTCTTCGTTTTTCATCGCTCCACGGCGTAGTTTCTCTTCTTCCATACGAATACGGCAAATGTCAAGTGCCATAAGTGTGGCATGCTTGAAACTGAGGCAGCATGCTTCGTTTTTGCCGGCTATCTCGTATGCCGTGCCATGGTCGGGCGAGGTGCGGATAATAGGCAGACCGGCTGTGAAATTCACTCCGTCCATATCCACCGCTTTGAATGCGATGAGCCCTTGGTCGTGGTACATGGCAAGTATGGCGTCAAAATGGCGGTAATGTCCCGATCCGAAGAAACCGTCGGCTGAATAAGGTCCGAAAGCATTGATACCCTCTTCAATAGCACGCTTGATAGCAGGTTTGATGATCTGACTCTCTTCTGTTCCGAGAAGGTCGTTGTCGCCGGCGTGCGGGTTGAGGGCAAGCACTGCAATACGCGATTTCTTGCGACGGAAATTCAGTTCCAAAGAGCGGTTAAGCAGTTTGAGTTTGCTTAGTATGCGTTCTTCGTTGATATGCAACGGCACTTTCGAGAGTGGCACATGGTTGCTTACTAATGCCACAATCATCTGCTGGCTTGCCATCATCATAAGCGAGTTGTTTGCCTGAAAGACATCGGTCAGGAACTCGGTATGTCCGGAATAATGGAACTGTTCAGACTGTATGTTCTCTTTGTTGATAGGTGCTGTTACCAATAGTTTGATACCATATTGCTTGATATCTTGTACTGCTCTCTGAAGTGACAGATACGATGCCTGACCGCCTTCCTTTGTTGACTGGCCAATGTCAAGACGAAGGTTATCGTCGTAGCAGTTGATGAAACAGAGTTTGCCTTCTTGTGCCTCTGTGGGGTTGTTGATAACTGTCATCGGCACTTCAACCAAGTTGGTATCAAGCGTTTGCAGATGTTTTTGAGCAACTGCCATATTGCCATATACAACCGGTCGGCAAAGTTCGAAGATATGTGTGTCGGCAAAAGTCTTGAGGATAACCTCATAGCCTATACCGTTAGGGTCGCCTGCGGTAATGAGAATGACGGGTAGTTTAGTATTTTCCATAATGCACTTTTTCGTATTGTAGTTTTTCGGGGTTTATAGGTTTCTTTTCTTCGTTAGGATAGCCCACTGCAACGATGCAGAGTACTGCTTTTTGCTCGGGTATGCCAAGCATCTGTCTGACTGCCGTTTCGGCTGATTGTTCCGTGCCGTCGGGTAGGGTGAAGGAGCGGTCGTGTATATGCACCCAACATGCGCCTAAGCCGAGGTCGGTAGCGGAGAGCAACAGACTGAAAGCCAAGATGGAAGCATCGCATTGCCAGGTGTCTGTCGCCGTTTTGTCGGCAAGTACAACTATTCCTAAGGGTGCTTCTTTGAGCATCTGACTGCCGTAGGTCTTGCACGATGCCATCTTTGTGAGTTGGTCGCGGTCTGTGACAACCACCATCTCCCATGGGTTCTGGTGCTTGCTCGAAGGCGAGGCAAGAGCGGCTTGAAGCATCTGCTCAATCTTTTCCTGTTCTACGGGTTGAGCGGTATATTTGCGTATGCTCCGGCGTTTGAGGGCTAATTGAAGAAAAGTGTCCATCTTGTTCGTTTTTTATTTGTTATTTAGCACCAATGGCTTGCAGTATCTCATCCGTAGCGGCATTGAGTCCTTCGGCATTTCTGCCACCTGCTGTAGCGAGGAAGGCTTGTCCGCCACCGCCACCCTGAATATGTTTGGCTGCCTGTTTGATTATCTTGTTGGCATCCAAACCACTGTCAATCATCGCTTGAGAGAGGAAGAGCGACAGCAGTGGTTTGCCATCGAAGGTAGTAGCACCGACAACGGCAAATTTCACATCTGCAAAGCGTCCTTTCATCAGAGTGAGCACGCCACGAACCATCTCTATGTTGGCTTCGCCGTCCCAAACAAAATAGCGAATGCCATTGTTCTCCACTGCCATATTGATGATGCGGTCGCGCCATTGTTCCATACGCTCTTGCATCATATCTTTTATTTGCGTTTGCAGAGTGGCATTGTCGTTGAGTGCTTTTTGTATGGCTTGTTTGATGTCGGGTGTGTTGTTGAGCAGTTGGTGCAGTTCTTTGAGCATGTCTTGTTGCTCGTAGTATTGTTGGTCAACGGCTTCTGCTGTAACGGCTTCGATACGGCGCACACCGGCAGCGACGCTCGTTTCCATCATTATTCTTATCGAGCCTATCTCGCCTGTAGCCTTAACATGCGTTCCGCCGCATAGTTCGACCGACGGACCATAGCCGATAACGCGGACATCGTCGCCATATTTCTCGCCGAATAGGGCCATTGCACCCATGGCTTTGGCTTCTGCTATAGGGGTATGGCGACTCTCTTTGAGTGGCAGGTTTTGCCTTACCATAAGGTTGGCAATCTTTTCCACTTCTCGCATCTCTTCGGGTGTAACTTTCTGGAAATGACTGAAGTCGAAACGCAATGAGTCGGGTGAGACAAACGAGCCTTTCTGCTCAACATGTGTTCCTAACACTTGTCGGAGTGCGTAGTGCAGGAGGTGTGTGGCAGTATGGTTGCAAGCGATACGCTGACGGCGTTCGGCATCTACTCGTGCCACTTGGGTCTTATCAATGTCTTGTGGCAAAGTCTGTACAAGGTGTACGATAAGGTTGTTTTCGCGTTTAGTATCAAACACTTCGACATTGCCCAGCCAACCAGTATCGCCAACCTGACCACCCATCTCTGCATAGAAAGGCGTGTGTGATAAAACGATTTGATAAAACTCTCTATTCTTCTGTTTTACAAGTCTGTAGCGAAGCACTTGTGTTTCAGTTGTAAGAACATCATAACCAACAAACTCTGTCTCGCCTGCTTGAAGTTCAACCCAGTCGCCGAGTTCGCTTTTTTGTGCTTGGCGGGCACGATCTTTCTGCTGTTGCATCTGAGCGTTAAATTCAGCCTCGTTGCAGGTCAGACCACTCTCGGCAAGTATGAGTTCTGTAAGGTCGAGTGGGAAACCGTAAGTGTCGTAGAGTGTGAAGGTATCAACGCCACTTACTTCTGTTTTACCTTGTTTTTTAGCGTCTGCGATAAGGTTCTGTACCATTGCCATACCCTTGACGAGCGTGCGGAAGAAAGCGTCCTCTTCTTCTTTTATCACTTTCTCGATAAGCGATTGTTGCTGTTTGAGTTCGGGATAAGCCTCACCCATGTCTTCGATGAGTTGGGGTATGAGTTTGTAGAGGAATGCCTCTTGTTGTCCGAGGTAGGTGTATCCGTATCTGACGGCACGTCGCAAGATACGGCGAATGACATATCCGGCTTTGGCATTCGACGGCAACTGACCATCGGTTATCGCAAAAGCAATGGTGCGTATATGGTCGGCAATAACGCGGTATGCCACATCGGTCTTTGCGTCTTTGCCATAGAGCGGGATCTCGTTTTCTGTCTTTTGATTTCTACATTCTCTCTCAATACGGTGAATCATTGGTTGGAAGACATCGGTGTCGTAGTTCGACTGTTTGCCCTGTAGTGCCATACACAGACGCTCAAAGCCCATGCCGGTGTCAATAACTTTGTTTGGCAGTTGCTCAAGCGAGCCATCGGCTTTCTTATAGTATTGCATAAACACGATGTTCCATATCTCTATCACTTGCGGGTGGTCTTTATTGACCATCTCACGGCCTGCAATCTTCCGGCGTTCGTCTTCGTTCCTAAGGTCGATATGTATTTCCGAGCACGGACCGCATGGACCTGTGTCGCCCATCTCCCAGAAGTTGTCGTGGTGGTTGCCAAGGATGATACGGTCTTTCTCTACATGCTTGAGCCATATTGCCGCTGCTTCATCGTCTTTTGGCAGGTTCTCTTCGGGTGAGCCTTCAAAGACGGTTACATAAAGGCGGTCTTTGTCGATTTTAAGTACTTCGGTCAGGTATTCCCAAGCAAGGTCAATGGCACCTTCTTTGAAGTAGTCGCCAAACGACCAGTTGCCCAACATCTCAAACATGGTATGATGGTAGGTGTCGTTGCCAACGGCTTCCAGATCGTTGTGTTTGCCACTGACACGCAAGCATTTTTGTGAGTCTGTTACACGCGGATACTTAATCGGATCGTTGCCGAGGATGATGTTCTTAAACTGGTTCATTCCGGCATTGGTAAACATAAGTGTAGGGTCGTCTTTGATGACCATTGGTGCAGATGGAACAACTTTATGTCCCTTGCTTTGCATAAAATCTAAAAAAGATTGACGAATCTGTTTGTTTGTCATATTGTTATTATTTTTCTCAAGGCTGACGCCTTGAGCAGTTGACGAATTATTTTCAAGGCTGACGCCTTGAGCAGTTGACGAATTTATTTCACTTTCACTTTTCACCTTTCTTTGGGTATTTGCGGGTCCAAGATTCCAATTTGAGGCGTACCACTCCGAGCAGTGCTTCGGAGAATATGCCACCCGACATCTTCGATGTTCCTAAAACACGATTGACAAAGATGATTGGCACTTCTTTGAGTGTGAATCCGCATTTGATGGCTGTAAATTTCATTTCAATCTGGAAAGCATAGCCTTTGAAACGAATCTTGTCGAGTTCTATAGTTTCGAGCACTTCTCTGCGATAGCCTACAAAGCCGGCGGTAGTATCGCGGACACTGATTCCTAAAACAGTTCTCACATACTTGCTTGCGAAATACGACATCAGTACGCGTCCCATTGGCCAGTTGACTACATTAACGCCTGTTATATACCTGCTTCCTACCACAACATCTGCACCTTCCTCAAGTGTTTGATGCAGTTTAAGAAGGTCTTGCGGGTTGTGAGAGAAGTCGGCATCCATCTCAAAGATATAGTCGTACTGCTGCTCGATAGCCCATTTGAATCCTGTTATGTATGCCGTTCCAAGTCCTTGTTTGCCACTGCGTTCAATCAAAAACAGGCGTTCGCTGTTCTCTTTTTGTAGAGATTTGACAATGTTTGCAGTGCCGTCGGGTGAGCCGTCGTCAATAACAAGCACATGCATCTGAAGCGGTAGGTCAAAGACTGCTTTTATGATGGCTTCGATATTCTCTTTTTCGTTGTATGTGGGTATGATAACTAATTGCTTCATAGTTGAAGTTTAATTGAGTGGGAAAATAGCGGATGGAGTGGTTCTGTCGAGCACTGTGAGTTCAAAATCTTTTTCAACATCTACGCCAATGTCTGCATAACACTTTTTTATTGTGTTGTATGCAATGTCAGGCTCGTTGTTCTCTTGGCTCAGGTGGCAAAGAAAAACATGTTTGAGGCGTTTGTTGTAGTGTTCGGCAAGTATGGCACCACAGGTCTGGTTGCTCATGTGCCCCCGCCCTGACATTATTCGCGATTTGAGATACGAGGGGTAGGGACCGTTGAGTAGCAACTCTTCGTCGTGGTTGGCTTCGATAACAAGGTAGTCAACCGTTTCGATAAACGAGCAAAGTGTCTCGTCAGGTGCACCCACATCGGTGGCAATCATAAAGCGCCGGTCGTCAAAATCAATGACATACGCAACGCAGTCGGTTGAGTCGTGCGCAATGGTGAAGGTGTTTACTTTGAAATCGCCCAACTGGAACGGTTCGCCTTTCTCATAAAAGCGTTTGCTACCACGCAGTTTTTCCGTAACGCCATAGTTGCGGTCAATACCTTCGTGAATGAGGCGAGTGGCATAAATAGGTATGTGGAAGCGTTCTCCGAGCGTACCTACTGCACGGATATGGTCAGCGTGGTCGTGGGTTATGAGTATGCCCATTATTTGTGCAAAGTCCAAGCCCATCTGCCGAAGCGAAGAGCGTATGGTGCGCGTGGAGATGCCCGCATCAATGAGTATGCCCTGTTCGCTCGTGCCTAAATAATAACTGTTGCCACTGCTTCCTGAACCAAAACTTCTGAATATATAGTTTGACATTATAAATGTAATTTACAAAACGAAGTGTTTTTTTGCATTTTCTGCTATATTCCTACAAATTTACTACAAAAATCTTGAATTTGCAAACAAAGTTGCGAAATTGTTTTTTTTCCGTCGTTTATTACCACTAAATCTGCTTTTTTTTCTATTTCGTCGTAGGACATTTGTTGTTTTATTCTGTTTTCAACCGCTTGAGGATTTGTTTTGTCTCTTTCAACCGTTCGTTGTATTCTTATCTCAAGCGGTGCTGATACTGCCACAACTGCCTGACAGTATCTGTTTAGTCCGCTTTCATACAGTATAGCAGACTCCACAAAACCAATACCATTGAGTGTCTTCCCCCATTGCTCCACATCGAACAGAACGGCAGGATGAACAACTTTCTCATATTCCTTGAGCAATGCAGGATTGTTAAATACAAGTTCTGCCACGCGCTTTGTGTCTAACTTCCCGTGTTTGAAAATGTCCGATCCGAAGAGGTATTCCACCTGACTGCGAACGCAAAGGTTGTTGTGAATTATCTCTTTTGCTTTTTGGTCGGTCAGATAAACGGAATATCCCATCTCATTAAGAGCCTTTGCTATTGTCGTTTTGCCCGAACCTATGCCACCTGTGAGTCCTATAATCATTGTTTTTAGAATTGGAAGTAAATAAAAGCCTGTAAATCAGATGTAACGAACTGATATAATACGAATACCGTCAGCACTACCTCAACAGCCATAACCCAAACGGGTTGCATAGCAAAACACAAACGATAGCGTCGTTTTAGATTTACCGGCAACCAATGAATAATCATACCTAACACAAAGAGCAAAAAGACTTTGTAGTATGCTATGCAGATATCAGGTATAACGCTCAAGTTCCACGCACTGCCTATTTGTCGAACCATATCTTGTGCCGTCTGCCAAGCCTCGTGGTTGGCTGTTGCAGGATCAAGATTCGACCCCGAGCGGAAAAAAAGACGGGTGAAAGTAATGAAGATAAAAGTCTGTATTACTGCCCAAGCGTTTGCTATCCATTCGAATTTTTTTTGCTCTTTTGTCTTTGTAAAAAGGAAGTAAATATAGCGAATAAGGCTGCCAAAATCAATTAAGAGCATCCACGCAATAAACAGATTTACAACAGGCAGCGGTTGCCAATGACGCCATGCGATAAGTCCGCCTGTTACGACAAGTAACAACGCCATTCTCAAGTGCCACGACATATCTTTCCAGAACTTATACACAATCATACCAATGCCGTTCAGTCCGCCCCAAATCATGAAGTTCCAACTTGCTCCGTGCCATAGTCCGCCTAAGAGCATGGTTATAAGCGAGTTGAGATTGGCATATAGTTTCCTTCTATGGTCCGGCACACGCCACGCTACCACAAGCACTATAACAGCCAGCGTGAGCAGTATGGCAGTAACAACCCACGAACCTGAAAGAATCATCGCCACAAGCGAGATGGTTATAATCCAGAAGTATGTGCCAAAACTTGTGTTGCGGTTGCCGCCAAGCGGGATATAAAGGTAGGTCTGTAGCCATTTTGATAAACTTATATGCCAGAGTTTCCAGAAGTTTTGAGCGTTGGGGGCTTTGTATGGCGAGTTGAAGTTCTGTGGCAGATAAAAACCCATAAGCATTGCCACGCCTATTGCAATGTCTGTATAACCCGAAAAGTCGGCATAGACCTGAAGCGAATACAAGAACAATGCCATCAGGTTCTCAAAGCCGGAAAAGAGTAGGGGATTGTCGAATACTCGGTCAATGAAATTAACGGCAAGGTAGTCTGACAAAATGAGTTTCTTGGCAAGACCGTTAAGAATCCAAAAAACGGCAATGCCAAACTGTCGTCTGCCTAAATGGAAGGGTTTATATAGTTGTGGAATAAACTCCGAAGCGCGAACGATAGGACCTGCCACCAACTGCGGAAAGAAACTGACATAAAAACCGAAGTCCAACGGGTTGCTAACAGGTTTGATACGCTTGTAATATACATCTGCTGTGTATGATATAACCTGAAAAATATAGAATGAAATACCAACGGGAAGTACTATGTTGTCAGCATTGAAGATACCGTTAGTTGAAAAGCCGTTGCCTACGAAGGCAAATATGTTAAAGACGTGAAAGTCAGTGCTGAAAAGGTCATTTACGAGGTTAGTGAAGAAATATGCATATTTGAAAAATGCAAGAAGTCCCAAATCAAGCACAACGCTCAGCGTGAGCCATGCTTTGCGTCTGCCTTGCGTTTGGGCGGAGTCAATGCGTTTGGCTATTAGAAAGTCGGAGCAAGTAACAAAAAGCAAAATAAGTATGGCAAGTCCGCTTGTCTTATAGTAGAAAAACAGACTGACAAAAAACAGAAATGCGTTTCTTAAAAGTCGTTTTGAGTGTACAAGCGAAAAGACTGCATATACCAATGCAAAGAACGCCCAAAAATAGAACTGCGTAAAGAGCAGCGGGCTATGCGGGTCAAAAGCAAATATGTGATATAATAAGTCTTGCATCCTTTATTTTACTGATTGTAAATTGCTATCGGTCTGTAAGTTAATTTGTTCTGCTTCAAGTCTTTCTGCTTCAAGTTGCTTTTTTAGTCTGTACAGATAGTATTCTTGTCCGGCAAGCAGCACTTCGGTCAGCATCTCGCCCATTTTTGTGGCACCTTTGCGTGAGAAGTGGATGTAGTCGTTGCCGGCGAGTCCATCTTGCACCCATTTTATCATACCGCCTTGTCCGCCCATTGCTTGGAACATACTCCAATATGCCACTCCGTTTTGTCGCATTGCAAGCATCAGTCGGTCGTCTAAATCCGGCAGAAGAGGGTAGGTTATCCTTTCGCCCTGTTTCTTTGTCGTCATATCGCTTGGTCCGATAAACAGCATTTTTGCATCAGGCGCAAGTTTTTTCAGGTATTTGACTTGTGTTGTGAGTTGATTAACATAAGTATCTATTTGCTTGCCCGATTTGATGTACGGAACACTGTTTCCGCCAAATTGCAAAATGATAAGTTTTGTGTTCGTCTGTTTGAAATATGATTTTAATTGTTGCGGGTCTATCATAGTAAAAATGGTGCCCGAACACCCGCGAAGAGGTATATTGTCAACCGTAACACCCCTTTCGCACTGCATCCTGTAGCCATATATATCTGCTTTGCCTTCAACGGTTGCTTGCAGATTGGTTGTGCTGTCTGTTAGATTGAAGCATAGAATCTGCATATCGTCTGACGGCGTGAGTTGCTTTTTCTGCTTATTGACGGTAATAGTACAAACGGAATCGGTCTTGGCAAGCACGAGAAAACGGTTGTAGTATTGTGCTTCAAAGCGATTGGCTTTTTTTGTGGCAGGATAAAAAAGAGATTTGTAAGTACCATTGATAACGGCTACTTGTCCCATCGGTCCATAATGTTTGCTCTGAGGTCTGCGAAGCGACTGAGCACCATATACCATATATCTTGTGGTTGGTTCAGGCTCGGTCTGTTCGCTCATCGTCATTGAACCTATGGTTGGGAAAAATGGCAACAAACCGACACCGCCACCGCCATATTGCTTCTGTAGTACCATACGAAGAGTTTGACTTATGCGGTCGCCTTCCAACTGTGAGTCGCCATAATGAACGATATTGACACAGGTAGAGTCGGCATTGACAAGTGATTCGTAGAAAGCGTCAAGATATGCCCAATCGATTTGAACATTACTGTCCGTAGGATTGACAAAAGGCAACTGAATCTTTTGCAAGTCTTTGAGATACAGTTGCATTGAGTCTTCTTTTGTGAGTATGATCTCTTTCACCTGTGGCACTGTGTCTTGTTGAGCCAATGTGTCTGGTACGGAGGGAGAATGGTCGCTTATTCCTATATATGAATTGAGCGATGCAAACTCAATTATAGTGTCATCGTTGATGCGTATGCCGTCTTTGGGAAACACACCGGCAAGCACTGCCAGTAGGGCAATGCAGGAAAAAATAAATATCGTTATCTTATACGGTTTCATCTATATTGTAAATTGTTAATCCTCATTCCGACGAAGGTCGGAATCTCAATATTAGATCCTGAAACAAGTTCAGGATGAGGGTAAATTGTTATTCGTATCTCATAACCTGTGCGGGACTTATGTGTGAAACAAATGTTGCCGGAAGCAAAAGTATCAAAATCGATAGTATCACTGTTCCGACATTAAGCAGTAACCAATAGCCCCAGTGGAAAGCAACCGGCACAAAACTAACATAATAGGCTGTGCTGTCAAGCGGTATCAGGTGTGTAAAACTTTGCATAGCAGCAAGCAGGAGTGCAACGATATTTCCCCAAATAAGTCCTTTGGCAATAAGCATCATTCCTTCCGTGAGGAAAATGCGTTGTATAAACCTGTTGTTTGCGCCCATGGCTTTAAGTGTGCCTATGAGCGATATGTTTTCAAGTATCAAAATCAGCAGTGCGGAAACAATATTAAATGCAGCCACGATGAGCATTAACACAATGATAACCACTACATTCATATCAAGCAGTCTGAGCCACGAGAAGATGGTCGGGTTCAGCATCTTTATGTTCTGCGTATAATAAAACTTGCCGTCTGCATTGTTTTTGTTGGCGCAAGTGAAATATACTTCTTCGGTCAAATATTCAAGTTTGTCAAAATCATCAATAAGTATCTCAAGCCCTGTTACTTCGGTTGAGTCCCAACGATTGATTTGCTGAACAATCTGTTGCTTGCCGAGAAGAAACATTTTGTCGTATTCTTCAAAGTCAGTGCTGTATAAACCGCTCACTTTCAGTTTTTTGACTCTGACTTTGTTTTCTTGTATAAAATAGCATAGAAGCGTGCTGTCGGTTTCTACCTGCATTCGCCGTGCAAGACTTGTGCTGACAAGCACTTCGTCCGGTTTGTCGGGTACAGTACCATTTTTAAGGTTGTTTTCAAAAAACGACCAGTCGTAGTTGTCGTCAACCCCCTTAAATACTATGCCTTCGAATGCTGTTTTTGTCTTGAGCATTCCGGGTTTGGTGGAAAAACGATTGACAGAACGAATGCCTTTTATACTTCTGATCTTATTTATGAGGCTGTCGGTCGGCTCTATGGGTTGCTTTTCAAATGTGTCGTTGTTCTCAAAGTTGGTTATCTGCAGGTGTGAGCCAAAACCCACAACCCGCTTTGTAACTTCCGACTTGAAACCTATAACTATAAATACGGTCAGTATCATAACCATGATGCCTACTGCCATACCTATAACAGCCACAACAACAGCCGGTTTTGACATTCGCTCACCTGACTCTTTTTCGGCATTCTTGTCTGAACCATACAGACGGCGGGCTATCCAAATACTATTTTCCCATTTTTCTGACAAGACGGTTGTTTTTTTATTGATGTTAAATTTTTCAACAAATCTTACAAATTTACTATTTTTTTATGATTTTTACAATTTTTTCTTCCATTTATTGCTTTTTTTGATAGAAAAATAATTTTTTTTCAAAAAAATGATAAAAAAATTTGGTAATTAAAAAAAAATGTTGTATCTTTGCATCGCTTTTGAGAAAGACGGGCGTTTAGCTCAGCTGGTTTAGAGCATCTGCCTTACAAGCAGAGGGTCGGCGGTTCGAATCCGTCAACGCCCACAACTGAAGCAAGAGAAGTTACAAGTTTTTGTAACTTCTTTTTTTGTTCTGTTATCTCTTTTTTCGTAAATTTTCATTTTTATTTGCTCAATTAACATTTTTTTTGTACTTTTGCATCGGCAGAGGTTTATTGTTGCAATACTCCTTTGTTATTGCAATCCCACGCTATGGTGTCTGTGCATTTAGGCGAGGGTGGGATGGCGGACATATTTAATAGCGTTTGCTAACGCTTGTTTTTGACCATTTGGAACCTGAGAAACTTCAAATTGTTGTAAATCAGAAACAAGTAGTGGTAGATGCTCATGGGTGTATGATACATTCGTATGCACTTTTGTTGTGCGTGCGTGGATGCGTATATACACAGCGTGGGTTTCTGCATTGCTTATTTGATTACAACAGGTTTTCTCAGGACCTCAAATGGCGGATAAGCAAGAAGTGAAATCCGCGTTTTTTATCGGGCTGCAAAAGGATTTGTTATCGTTAAGTTTGCATTTTTAGCTTACTGCATATTTCAATTCCCCGTCTTGACAAGGATTTGGCAAATGCCAAATATGTCGGGATGGGGATTTTGTTGTTTTATAGATAATTGTTCGCTTATTTATCAACTCATTATGAATACTCAAGTTAAACTATCATTCGTTATTCCGTTTTATAACGGTGGAAAATATATAAGGGAATGTATAGAGTCTCTTTATTTGCAGGATATTCCGAAGAATGACTATGAGGTACTTATTGTAGATGATTGCTCTTCAAATGTTGATGATATAAGTTTGATTCAAGCATTGGAAGCATTTTATCCTACATTGCATATAATTCATAATTAGCGTAATATGCGATGTGGAGGAAGTAGAAATGTGGGATTATTAAAAGCCCAAGGAGAGTATATTTGGTTTGTGGATCAAGATGACTTTATTGCTCCAAATAGCCTTGGTAGCATACTAAAAATATGTTTTCAAGAAAGACTTGATATACTGTATTTCGACTATTGTAATGTCAGTGATGACAGAACTCTTAAAAAAAAGTGTAATATAGTGAAAAAACAAACTGAGGTAGTATCAGGATTAGAGTATATCAGTCAGTATTGTAGTGGTGATTTTTGGCAATCTGATTACGATACTAATGTTTGGCATTCTGTTTATAGGCGTGATTTTATGGTTAAGAATAAAGTGTTTTCGCCTGAGGTTTCATACTGTGAGGACATGATTGTATCTCTCAATGCAATAATTGTAGCAAAACGAATTATGGCTATTGAGTCAGACTATTATTGCTATCGTTATAATCCGGCTTCGGTGTTTCATACTGAGGTCGGCGTGAAAGGTCGTGCGATGTTTGATGCGAGTCTTTATGCGGGGAGCGAAATAATCAGACTATCCAAATTCATGCCTTCCTCTTACAAGAACTTATGCGATACAGTCAAGGCAGGTGGAATATATCGTATAAACTCATTTACAAAACGATTGCTTAAACTTACATGCAAGCAGCGTTGTATTTTCTTTGAGTTGATTAGTAGAAATAGAGATGTGGTTGCTTTTTGTAATGATTATTTATCTTCTGTGAACAAATGGATAATAACTCATTCGCTTATTGTTCAACTTATGCCTCATATTATCTATTTGTATGTAAAATTGAAAAAACAGTCATGACATGTTCTTTCATCATCCCGTCCTACAATTCCGCACACACGATCGCTCGTTGTTTGGATAGTATCTACTCTCTTTCATTAAACGAGTGTGAGTTTGAGATAGTTTTTATTGACGATTGTAGCACCGACAACACATGTGACATAGTTGCGGCATATCAAACGAAACATACAAATCTTATACTTCTTAAGCAGCCGAAGAATAATCGTCAGGGAGCGGCACGAAACAGGGGTGTAAAAATAGCAAATGGTGAATATATCTGTTTTGTGGATAGCGACGATGCCGTTAGGGAAGGAGTTGTAGAGGCTATTCATACAGCCAAAGAAATGAAAACAGATTTGACAGCATTTCATTATGGAAATGCTAATGAGCAGGGAGTTATAATAGAAGAAAAGGAGAAGTTATGTTTTGCAAAAGGGCAAATCTTCTCAGGCATAGATATGCAAAACACACATCCCTATTGGTGTTCTGCACCTTGGGGATATATTTATAGCAAGCATTTTCTTTCAGAGTCTGACTATCCGTTTGCAGAAGGAGTCCTCTATGAAGATTCGGATTTTGTGGCGGCCCATCTCTATTATGCAAAGCGAATGGCATATTCTCATGAAATAGGTTATATTGCCTATTATAGGGAAGGCTCAACCACGCATAGCAACAACTACAAAAATACTGCCGATTATTTCCTATTGGGCGTGCGTATGTTAACTTTATATACCACTATTCAGAAAGAGCAAAAATCGCTACACTGTAAGACCGCTGACGGAATACAAGCATTTGCGGATAGTGTTTTGGATGGTGCGATAAATAATATAACATACTCTCTTAAACGATTGTTTAAGTTACGCAATATGAAAGAGATAAAGTCATTTTACAAGCGTATAGATTCTTATGTGAACCGTAGAGTTTTGTATAACGACAAACGACTTTATAAGTTTCCTAAACACTGGAGTCAGCTGGCATTTATAAGCATTCGCTATAAGTGTTTGTCTATTGTGTTGAATACTTGTTTGGCTTTTATTTATAGAGCATATTGCAAACTAAAGCATTGAAATAGTATATCATCATTTACTAATATATCAAAAAGATTAAGTTATGTTCAAATACACAAAACGATTTATTTCCGACATCCGCTTTTGGTTGAAGGAATACAAGTTACGCCAAGCAGAAGATGCTGAGTTTGACAAGATAGAAAGTATTGATTATCAGGAAGGCTATGGCGGACATAATGCTATGGCAGGCATTATATTATACAAAGAAATACAGCATAGCCGTGCCAAACGCAAGCGTTTACATAAAGAGGAACGAGAGGCAATAATGTAAAACAATTCAAAAAATTTGCAAAATTGAAAAAAATGTTATAAATTTGTAACAGTTAACATCTTTGTGTCAATTTTGAAAAGAAATTTCAACATACGATTTAAGTAAAAGGTATGAACCTGAGAGGGTTTGTACCTTTTTTTAGAATATAGACCGCTACGCTGAAAGAGCAAGGAGCAAAGACCGCTACGCACAAGCCTCACCCTGACGAAGGTCAGGGTCTGAAATAAGGTCCTGAAACAAGTTCAGGATGAGGTTATCAACTACAATGCAATATTAATTATTAACTATAAACTATTAATTAAAATAAGATGGTTCTCTTACTACAAATTATCACCCTTATAGGTTCCGTAGCGATGCTGATGTACGGAATGAAAGTGATGAGCGAAGGTTTGCAGAAGATGGCAGGTAGACGCCTGAGTAATGTGCTCGGTACTATGACTACCAACCGCCTGACCGGTGTGCTGACGGGGGCGTTCATTACAGCCGCAGTGCAATCTTCAACTGCTACCACAGTGATGACCGTCAGTTTCGTTTCTGCCGGTATCCTTTCATTGGCGCAGGCTATTTCTGTCATCATGGGTGCCAACATCGGTACTACCTTTACGGCTTGGATAATGGTGCTTGGCGGTGGTTCTTTTGATCTGCGTTTAGTGGTGTATGCTACAATAGTAATAGCCGTTGCACTTATTTACACTAAAAAGAATGCCAACCTTGGCGATTTCCTCATAGGTCTGTCGCTGATGCTTCTTGGTTTGACAACACTTAAAATCAATGCCACAGAGATGCATCTTGACCAACTTGCACCGGTTAGAAACTTCTTTATCGCTACTTCGAGTTGGGGCTACGGCAGTTATTTCCTTTATCTGTTAGTAGGCGGAATACTCACTTTTACCGTTCAGTCATCAGCCGCCATTATGGCAATAACGATGACACTCTGTTCAACGCATGTGCTTCCAATAGATATGGGTATTGCTCTTGTGCTTGGTGAGAATGTCGGAACAACCATTACTTCAAATGTAGTGGCTCTGTCGGCATCTGTTCAGGCACGGCGTGCCGCTATGGCACACTTGGTGTTCAATGTGTTTGGTGTCATTTGGGTGCTGTGTCTTTTCCGCTGGTTTGTAGGAGGTGTATGTAGTTTGTGGGGTGTGGAGTTCACTCCGGGTGTGCCGAGCGATGTGTCGCCTGACAAACTGAATGCCGTGCTTGCTACTTTCCACACTACTTTCAATGTAACCAATATGCTGGTGCTTATCTGGTTTGTTCCGCTTTTGGAGCGTTTGGTTACATTTATCATTCCTTCCAAACCCGAACAGAAAGATACTGAGAGCCAACTTATTTTCATTTCCGGCGGACTTATGTCAACTTCAGAATTGTCGATTCTTCAGGCATGGAAAGAGGTGCATGTCTTTGCTGTGAGAACGCAGCGTATGGTTGGTATGATACACGACCTTTATCGTGAGAAAGACGACACTGAGTTTACTAAGATATTCTCTCGCGTTGAGAAATATGAAGGAATATGCGACAGGATGGAATATGAGATAGCCAACTATCTTAACCAAGTGGCAGACGGACGCTTGTCAGACCAGTCGAAACACGAGGTACATAAGATGCTTCGTATCGTGAGCGAACTTGAGTCTGTGGGCGATGCTAACTACAACCTCTCGCGTTTCATTCGTCATAAGCGCGATAATCATATTGCTTTCACAGAGTATCAAGACAAGAATGTTGAGATGATGCTTTATCTTGTCAGTGGTGCTGAAACAAAGATGGTTGAGGCGTTAGAGCATACGAGCATAACGGAGGATGAGTTCCATGAGATGACCAATATGGAGAACGAGATAAACAATTTCCGTGACGAACTCAAGGCGCAGAACATGCAGCATATCACCGACCGTGAGTACGACTATACAACGGGTGTTAACTATATGGATATCATTATCGAAATGGAAAAGATGGGCGACTATATCATCAATGTAGAAGAAGCCCTCTATGAGCGCAAACACGACAAATAAGCCTTCCGTCCCACCTCGGTCATAATACCGCGTTTTTCGAGTGCTTGACATCTTTGCAAGTTCAGTTCCGTCCAGTGGCTGTTCTTGCGTCGTGGTGAGAGCCGTTGCGCCAACCTACCGTCCGGCAGACGCTTTAGCGTTGAGTCAATCCAACCAAAACACAATGCCTCTTCAACCACTTCAAGATAGGGTAGGCAAATTCCGACCGGCTTGTTTTTGGAACGATATATCGCCACCCAGCAATGAGTTGCCGAGTGGTGATTTTGTTCAAGCCAAGTGCGCAACTGACCTCTAAAAGTGTATTCTAAAAGATTGTCGATTTCCATTAAATAACAAAATCAGGTTGGCTTTTCTTTTGTTTTCTTCGGTTGTTTCTTTTTAGTCGTTGTTTTCTTTATCTGCACGGCGAACGACGACTTAGTTTGCATCTCGGGTGCAACAAAACGACTTTTGGCTTTTAGAAAAGAGTCTGTTGCGGTGTCGTTTGCTGTTGCAGTCATTAGTGCTACTTTCTTCGACAGGACAAGATGAAAATCACGAATCATAGTGTCAAAGTCAGAAGCATCTGCCTTGTTTTTGCAACGGCAGGGGTGTACTGCGACCGCAATAACCATCTCTGTTATTTTCGGAATAAAATAGTCAGCCGCCGCTTTGAGTCGCTCCAGCAAGTAGTCATCGTTGTTTGCGCCACTTGCAAGTATTATTCTCGATAATTGAGTTTGAAACTTCTTAGAAATAGGTTGCAACTCTTTTATCTTGCTGTGCAATGACTCTAAAAACGGTGTTGTTTCCGAATTGAACGACACGCACTTGGCGACATGCCTTTGCATTTGTTCAGACATACTAAGAAGCGATGCGAAATCATAAACATCCGTAAATAATTGTAAATGATACTCTTTTTTTGCCAGACTAAGTTGTTCGCCCGACTGCTCTGTTGTCGGTTGTGCGGTGATGTAATCTAATACCTGACGGTCGTTGCCAAGACTGACATTCTGCAGTGGTGATGTCAGTACGATACCTTCCAATGTTCGACAACGCGACAATGCCACATACACCTGTCCGGCGGCAAAGGCGCGAGCCGCATCAATGATAACGCGGTCGAAGGTGAGCCCCTGACTTTTGTGTATCGTTATCGCCCAAGCCAAGCGTAGCGGGAACTGCGTGAAAGTGCCGAGAAGTTCTTCGTCAATCTTACCTGTCTCAGGGTTCTCTTTGTAGCGTATGTTCTTCCAAGTCATAGGACTAACCTCAATATCGCCGTCCTCGCAACTGACAAGAATAGTACCCTCGTCTGCATCGATGGCTTTGATGATACCGAGTTTGCCGTTATAGAATCTTCTTGGGGTTTGGTCGTCGTTGCGGATAAACATCACCCTTGCATCAGTTTTTATTTGTAGCAGTTCGTCGGTCGGGAAACTGCTTTCAGGGAAATTGTTTTGCACGAAAGCCTTGAATCTGTATAACTTACCTTTCAGTTCGTCCAAACGCCTATGGTTAAGGTCGTCGGCTTGTTGATTATGAGTAGTGAGAGTGATATGAAAATCATCATCAAAAGAGTCTTGACTCTTTGTTCCTTCAGCGTAGTGGTCTTTGTTCCCATAATCCGGCACATACCTCGCTGCAAGCATAGCCCTGCTTTCTGCCGATAGTCTGTTTTCGCGCACTTCATTAAGCAGTCTGACAAACTGTTCGTTCTGCTGGCGGAAGACATGGTCGAGTTCGATATAAACGGGTCTTACTTGTTGCATCACTTTGCTATGAAAGAAATATGCACCTTCATAATACTTCTCCATCATTGCCCGTTCTTCTTCGCCATGCACCACAGGCTGTAGTTGCATAAGGTCGCCTATCATTACCACTTGCACACCGCCAAAGGGTTCGCTTCTGCGAAACCGATAATGTCTCAAAACGGCATCTATAGCGTCAAGCACATCAGCACGCACCATACTTATCTCGTCAATAACGAGCATCTCCAAGTGGTAGAGCATCTGCCGTTTGCGTTGCATCATACGCTGCTCGGCAAACATCTGTTTGTAGGACTCTTGTGTAGGAATAAGTGTTCGTATTGGCAGTTGAAAAAACGAATGGATAGTCATACCTCCGGCATTGATAGCAGCCACACCTGTTGGTGCTACCACCGCAATGTTCTTCGGCGACACCTCTCTGAGATGCTTTAGAAAGGTCGTCTTGCCCGTTCCTGCCTTGCCTGTCAGAAACATGCAGCGGTTAGTTCTTTCTGAAAATTCCTCCGCCAAACGGTAGGGTAGTGTCGGGTCGATTGTATTTTGTGGTGCTGTAGCCATAATAAATTGTATTTTAGCTACAAAGATACTGCTTTTTTCGCATTTTTGCAACTTAAATGCAATAACTTTGCTTTGCTCTTAATTCTTTTATGATATTTTGCTTTTTTGTCCATAATCCGCTTTGAGAAATAAAAAGATAATTGTATCTTTGCATTTGAATTTTATTTTGTCTATATGTACTGTCAAATCATACAACCGACGGAGGCTCTGAGGCGATATGTTTATCGCTATGTGTTCGTGCGTGCGGAGGGTTCGACTGATACGATGCAGCCGCCAGAGGACGACCCGCGTTTTGTCGATGGCAAGCATGTGCAGCCGCTGCTGCCGAATTACGGCAGTCTGATATTTGTGCGCAATGCCGTGATAGAGATAGGCAGCAAGACTTGCGACGGGCTGATATTGCTCGGTGCTAATCAAACGACGCTTGGCCTGAAGACTGTCAGCGGCTGGTTTGAGGGTATGATGGTGGACTTTGAGCCTGGGGCGATGCACGCGCTGTTGGGAGTGGATATGCAACGACTTGCAGGGCAAGTGCTGACTGCCGATGAGTATGCTGACGAGGGGCTTAGGAACTGCGACCGTATCTTTAAGGAAACCCAGAAGGCAGAGGACATTGCGCAGCTGTTGGATGCGTTTTTTCTCGGGCGGCTGCCACATACGGAAGATCTGAACTACAGGCGGATATGTGATGTGGTGAGCGTGTGCGACGAGGCGAGAGGTGCTGTTACGGCGGCTCTGATGGCGAGTGCGGCTTGTCTTGGTGAGCGGCAGTTTCTGAGGGTGTTTCGCAAGTATGTGGTTATTCCTCCTAAGCAGTTTCTGAGGCTTCGGCGTTTTCATAGGACTATACAGGATATGCAGACGCAGGCGTCTTGCGGCGAGGCAATCGATTTGCTTGGCACTGTACTGCGTCATGGATATTACGACCTGAGCCATGCAGCGTTGGAGTTTCAGCAGATGGGGTGCGTCTCGCCGGGGCAGTTCCGTATGCTTGGCATTCCGCTGACGGATGATTTCTCGGTGTTTTTCGGGTGAAAGGGAGAAATGAGGGCGGAATACAACTGAGGTCGGCATTGTATGCCGACCGATATAATGACGAGAAGGTCGGCGGAGCCGATGTCCGAATCAAATTCGGACGCAATGGACAAAGAAAGGCTCGGCATGTATGCCGAGAGCTGAAC
>JAFVAX010000105.1 GCA_017480285.1 Paludibacteraceae bacterium
ATTTTATTCTGTATTCTTTATTGTTTGATTCTTGTATTCTTAGATAGATAGTGAAACGAGTTGCTTCGCATCATAAATGTTGAGGATGAGTTTTAATTGCATAAAGTGCATTCGCCGTCTTTGAGTTGGTATTTCTCTCCCGTAGCGGGGCAGGTGGCAAAGCCGTTGTTGTCGAAATGCAGTTTCTCGCCATATCGACTGACCCAACCAATCTGTCGTGCAGGATTGCCTACCACAAGTGCATACGCCGGAATGTCTTTTGTAACTACCGTTCCGGCACCAATAAGAGCATATTCGCCGATGGTATGTCCGCAGACGATAGTGGCATTAGCACCAACGCTACAACCTTTCTTGAGTAGTGTCTGGCGATATTCGCTCTTTCGAGACACATGGCTACGAGGGTTGATAACATTAGTAAAGACCATGCTCGGACCCAAGAATACATCGTCTTCGCAAATGACGCCTGTATAGACTGATACATTGTTTTGCACTTTCACATTTCTGCCAAGCACTACATCGGGCGAGATGACTACATTTTGTCCGATATTGCATTGTTCGCCAATACGGCAGTTTGACATTATATGCGAGAAGTGCCAGATGTGTGTTCCTTCGCCGATTTGTGAGCCTTCGTCAACGAAAGCAGAGGGATGAATAGTTACCATAAGAATTAGAAAAATTGTTTAATAATATCATTAAAGTTAGCGTAAAGCACGAGTGCCAAGAGCAGGTAAAAACCGATGCTGTTGACTATCTCAAGGAAGCGGTCGCTCGGTTTTTTGCCGGTTAGTATCTCAACGAGAATGAAAAGCACATACCCGCCATCGAGTGCCGGAATAGGTATGATATTCATAAAAGCAAGAATGATAGACAAGAAGGCTGTCATGTACCAGAATGAATACCAGTCCCAAACAGGTGGAAACATACTGCCTATTGCTCCGAAACCGCCAACCGACTTTGCTCCTTGTTTGGTAAAGACAAGTTTGAACTGTTTGACATAACTGACAAGCGTGTTCCAGCCTTTTGAAATGCCCGCAGGTATGGCTTCAAAGAAGGTGTAGGTAACTTTTTTTGTCGGAAGCAGTGTCAAGGGCGTTTCAACAGCGACTCCTAATTTTGCCTCATCTCCAAGGAAGGCTCGACAGGTCAGTGTGTCGGCTTCTCTCAGATAGGTAAGGCTGACGCTGTCGCAAGCGTATCTTGGCAAAGTGGCTGTTACATCTTTGTAGTAGAGTGTTGCAGTGTCGCCTACGGCTATTATGCGGTCGCCTTGTTGAAGTCCGGCTTGCGAAGCAGGCGAGCCGTCCATTATCTCGTTTATAATAAAAGGAATGCGATATTGCATTATATGTCCGGTGCCGGTTTGGAGCACTTTCTGGTCGAAATCTTCGGAGAGGACAAGCGTTGCAGTGTCGCCGTTGGCTTTAAGTACTGTCAGTTCGCGTTTTCCGTCAATGAGTGTCATTTGTATTATGTCTGCGGGTGTTTCAGGCACTTCACCATTGATAGTGAGAATGAAATCGCCGTCTTGCAAACCTTCGTTGTGCATTACTTCGGCATATTCGAAGCCGTATTTGGCACTGTCTAAAGTAAGATACTCCTCGCCCCAGTGATACATCACGGCAGAGAAAATGACGAGTGCTGCAATGAAATTGACGAGCACACCGCCGATGATGATAGGCAGTCGTTGCCAAGCCGGTCGCGAGCGATATTCCCAAGGTTGCGGTTCGGAGGCGAGTTCGCCACTTGCTGTTGTTTCGTCAACCATACCCGAGATGGAGCAATAACCACCGAGTGGCAACCAACCTATTCCCCATTCGGTATTCTCCGGATAGCGGCGCCAATCGTCTTCAGGAAGTTGGTTTAGTTCGTCTTGTGTCATCGGACGATAGACAGGATTGCCTTTGCGGTCGGTTACCGTTTGTCCGTTTTCGTCTTTCTTCTCAACCATCGAAGGTTCCACATTCGGAGCGAAAAAACGGATACGCCATTTGCCGTTTACCTTTTTAAGCCTCAAAAGAGAGAAATACGGATTGAAAAACATATAGAATTTCTCTACTCTCACTTTGAAGATTTTTGCAAAAGTAAAGTGTCCTAACTCGTGTATAACCACAAGGAAAGATAGCGAAAGAATAAGTTGTATGGCTCGAATCCAAAATGTTGACATAAAGATAAATGATTAACTATTAACTATTTAATTGTTTAAGAGCGATTCGGTAAAAAGTCGTGTCTCTTTGTTGGTTTGTACATAGTCCTCGTATGTCGGTTTTTGAATGAACGGCATTGTGTTCATTGCTTTTTCAATGAGTTGCGGAATTTGTGTAAAACCGATTTTGTTTTTCAAGAAAGCCGCTACTGCTATCTCGTTGGCAGCGTTCATGACACAAGGTATGTTTCCACCTTTCTTTGTGGCTTCGAAAGCAAGCCCAAGACAAGGGAACTTGTCCATATCAGGTTTCTCGAAAGTGAGTTGTCCTATTTGGGTGAGGTCGGCTCTCGGGAATGTGGTTTCCATTCTCAATCCGCCACAAAAAGCATAATGTATCGGCAGTTTCATATCCGGCAGTCCGAGTTGGGCTATTATGGAACCGTCGCAGAACTGTACGGCGGAATGAATGATACTCTGCGGATGAACGATAACCTCTATTTTCTCTGCCGGCAGATGGAACAGCCATTTGGCTTCTATGACTTCAAAACCTTTGTTCATCATTGTGGCAGAGTCGATAGTTATCTTTGCCCCCATGTTCCAATTAGGGTGTTTGAGTGCGTCTTTGGGTGTAACGGTTTTGAGTTGCTCTTTGGTGAATGTCCTGAACGGTCCGCCTGAAGCGGTGAGCAGGATCTTCTCCACTTCGGGCGTATGTCCGCAATACATACATTGGTAGATAGCCGAATGTTCTGAATCTACAGGCATTAAATCGACTTGATTTTTTCCCACCATGGCCATAATCAGTTCGCCTGCCACAACAAGCGTCTCTTTGTTAGCAAGGGCTATTGCTTTACCTGCTTTTATAGCATCGATGGTAGGTTTAAGTCCTGCATAACCGACCATTGCTGCAAGTACGGTAGCAACCTCGTCGGCCTGCACCATCTCGCTCAATCCGCTCTCGCCTGAAAGGACTTGTATGTCGGTGTCTTTGAGGGCATCGCGAAGTTGTGGCAGTTTGCTCTCGTCCATAAGACATACCACTTTGGGGTGGAAATGTAGGGCTTGCTCAATGAGTTTGTCAACATTGGTGTTGGCTGACAGTCCGTATACACAATAGCCGTCAGGATCTGCATCGATAATCTCGAGTGCCTGCGTTCCTATGCTGCCTGTTGAGCCGAGTATGGCAATTCGTTGTCTGAAGTCTTGTTTCATATTAAAACTGAATAAAATCTGTAGGATTGAGTACTTTGCCTTTTTGGTACAATCCGAATTCAAGTGTGCCGGTTTCTGTAGCTATGGCTATTGACTCTCCCGTTTGCAAAAGGTCGCCTAACTGATGAAGCATTTTTCCGCTGAACTGATAGAGCGAGAGCATCTCTTGCTCGTGTTGTACAAGCACTTGATACCGTTCAGGTTCAAGTTGTTGCACGAGTATGATGGTGCCGCGCAGAACGCAACATATATTCATATTCTGTGCAACACTTATTTCCACATACGGGCGTTGTTCGCTGAAGCCTCTGCTTATCGTTCCGTTACAGGGTCTAAATAGGGTAGGAATGGCTGTTGTCGCTACCGGTTTGTCGAAAACCGACAATGTGCCACTATGCTCGTTCTCATAAAGACTTATAAAAGAGTCGGTTACGCTATGTTGCGTTTCCAAAAGGTTTTTCTTGTCGATATTGATAGCGGCAGAGTCAATCGTCTGTAAGGAGTCGGTTTCAAGACTTCCTTCCACCACTTGTTTAAGCGACAGAAGGTAGCGGTTTTGCAGTTGCAGTTGGTCGTAGAGCGAATCGACACGAAGTCCTGTTGCCAATATGTCGTCGCGCACATCCTCTTCGTAGCCCGGCAGGTAGCGTTTCATCGGTGTGAACCAGATGATAGCCGCCATAATAAAGAAAGTCAGGATAATAAGCAGTAGTATTGTAGAGAGCACGCCCAAGAGTGAGAAATGGGCATGCCATACCTCGCCGAGAGTGTTTTCGTCCTGAACGGAAACACGATACTTGAAGCGTACTCTTTTCCAATAACTGTTCATATCAATATATCAGAGTATCTCCTTTCACTTTTCAAATTATCTTGCAACCTTCACACGGGCGTAGTTGTTTGAAGAAGTCATTACCTTTGTCGTCAACAAGTATGAAAGCAGGGAAATCTTCCACTTCTATTTTCCAGATGGCCTCCATTCCGAGTTCGGGATACTCAACACATTCGATTGATTTGATGTTGTTTTGTGCGAGTATGGCAGCCGGTCCGCCGATAGAGCCGAGATAGAATCCTCCGTGTTTCTTGCAAGCGTCCGTAACAGCCTGACTACGATTGCCTTTGGCAAGCATAATCATACTTCCGCCGTGCTCTTGGAACTCGTCAACATACGGGTCCATACGGCCGGCAGTGGTTGGTCCCATCGAGCCGCAAGGCATTCCCTGAGGTGTCTTTGCCGGACCGGCATAATAGATGGGATGGTCTTTCAAATACTGTGGCATAGGCTCGCCTGCGTCCAAACGCGCTTTAATCTTAGCGTGAGCGATGTCGCGACCAACGATGATGGTGCCGTTCAAACTAAGGCGTGTGGAAACGGGGTGCTTGCTGAGTTCTTTTAGAATGTCAGCCATAGGCTGGTTGAGGTCAATGCGAACAACATCGCCTTCGCCGGCACGACGCAACTCTTCAGGAATAAGGCTGCCCGGGTTGTCGTCCATACGCTCAATCCAGATACCGTCTTTATTGATTTTGCATTTGATGTTTCTGTCGGCAGAGCAACTGACACCGAGTCCTATCGGGCAACTTGCACCGTGGCGGGGCAGACGGACAACACGAATGTCGTGAGCCATGTATTTGCCACCGAATTGTGCACCCAAACCTATCTTGTAGGCTTCTTGAAGGAGGCGTTTCTCAAGTTCCACATCGCGGAAGGCACGCCCGCCCTCGCTACCTGTGGTAGGCAGTGTGTCGTAGTAGTGTGTCGAAGCAAGTTTGACTGTCAGAAGGTTCTTTTCTGCCGAGGTGCCACCAATGACGAAAGCGATATGATATGGCGGACAAGCGGCTGTGCCGAGGGTTTTCATTTTCTCAACAAGGAAAGGACTGAGTGTGCCTTCGTTTTGAATACGAGCCTTTGTCTCTTGATAGAGATATGTCTTGTTGGCACTTCCGCCACCTTTGGTAACGCACAGGAAACGATATTCCATACCTTCTGTGGCTTCCAAATCAATCTGTGCGGGCAGGTTGCATTTGGTATTAACCTCATCGAACATATTAAGCGGAGCGTTCTGCGAATAGCGCAGGTTCTCGTTGGTATAGGTCTCGAAAACACCTTTTGAGAGGGCTTCTTCGTCTGAGTAGCCTGTCCAGACTTGCTGACCTTTCTCGCCGTGTATGATGGCTGTTCCGGTGTCCTGACAGAGTGGCAACTGACCTTTGGCTGCTACTTCGGCATTGCGAAGGAAAGTGAGAGCCACATATTTGTCGTTAGCACTTGCTTCGGGGTCGCGCAGAATCTTTGCAACCTGCTCGTTATGAGAGCGACGAAGCAGAAAACTGACATCGCGGAAGGCCGCACGAGCCATCTTGGTCAGACCCTCCTTCTCTATCTTGAGAACAGGCTTGCCTTCAAATTCGCTTACGCTTACATGATCCTTGGTAAGAAGGTAGTATTCAGTGGTGTCCTCGCCCAACTGAAACATCGGTTCATAATGAAAATCCATATTATAAACAGTTATGAGTGATTAGTTATAAATTACAAGTGTTTATATAAACGCACAAATATACGAAAAAATATCTACTTTTGCAAAAAAATAAAAAGAATTTGTTTTTTACGGAAAAAAAATGTAACTTTGTGCGTTTTTGTAGAATAATTTGGCAAATACTATGTATTAAGGTATGAAAATTGTAGGTATAACAAAAGAAAGGCAGTTGTATGTAAAGCCTGATTCGGCTTTGCTTGTTGGCAACAAGCCCTTTTTTATACCGCTTTTTTCAGACTGTATATCAGCAAGTTTTGCCCTTGTAGGGCGTGTGTGCCGTTTGGGGCGCAACATTCAGGAGAAGTTTGCAAGTCGCTATTTGGATGCTTTTGCACCCGCTCTAAACCTGCAAGCCGATGATATGCAAAACTGGACAGAGCGCACGGGATTTGACAACTCTTTGGTTCTCGGGCAGTTTCAAACTGATATGCCACAACACCTTCGTTTTCAAGGAAATGAAGATATGGTAGCAGACTTTAGTGCTGAAGATTTGTCAATGTCAATGTTTGAGGCTGTTGAATATGTAAGCCGTTTTGTTACTCTTCGTATGGGAGATATGGTGGCTGTGGATTTCATGGCATCGGAAGCCCGCCTTAAGAAAGAGGCTGTCTGGAGAGGCTTTATGGGAGACGAACAAAAACTTTATTGTAAGATCAAATGAGGCAAATGAGAAAGAGTTTAATTATATTTATATTGTCGTTGCTATTGTATGTTGTTGCTATAAAGGCACATACATACGCTGACCATTCCGTTTTGAGTCAGGCTGATTTTGTAAAGGTGCAAGTGTCGGAAACAGGTCTGCACAAACTGACCTACGAGCAGTTGCAGCAGATGGAACTCAATCCAGAGCGGGTTCGTATTTTCGGCTATGGTGGAGGAATGTTGTCGCAGAACTTTATGCAAGCGAAAATCGACGACCTGCCCGAAGTGCCTTACTACAAGCATACTGCCGAACAAGGTAGTTTCAAGAAAGGCGACTATATCCTTTTTTATGCTCAAGGCTCATTCACTTGGTCGTTCCTCGGTAGCCGTTTCCGTCATACACGCAACCCTTATAGCGACTACGGCTATTATTTCCTTACCGACGGATTAGGCTCTGCCTCTGATTTTCAGGCTAAAAAGAAAACAGATGCTCATCCTAAAGAAAACCTCACTCTCGTTTCGCCACAATACAAGGTTCATGAGAATGATTTATGCAATCTTATCGATCCGATAAGCGGCATCAGTGGCGGCGGTAGAGAGTTCTACGGCGAGCGAATAAACAACAAAGGCAGTCTGAGTCTGTCGTTCGATTTCAGCGATATTGACACATCGCGTCCTATAGTGGCAACAGCCGATGTGGCTGTATCCGACAAGAGTGAGACAGAGTATGTTTTGTCGGCAAACGGCACAAGCAAAACCATACCAATGAGCGGAACATCGGAGAACTACGAAGTGGCTACTATAGCAACGGACTTTTTCTCTTTCACGCCTTCTGCTTCCGGCACTCAAAACATTCGCCTCACGCTCAATGGTACAAGCAATTCTGTTGGCTATTTGAATTATGTGGAGGCTACTGCCGACTGCTTTATGCGTCTTCGTGATGTGCCACTATATGTGAGAAACAGAGTAGCCGACTATGGTCAGGAAAAGACACTGACATATTGTGTTACGGGTGCTACGCAAACGGCTCAGGTATGGGAAGTAACCGATTTGGCAAATATCCGTTCGGTGGACTTCTGGCAAAACAAAGATTCATTGTTCTTTGAAGTAGAAGATAGCAGGATTCACGAGTTTGTAGTGTTCAACAAGGATGCTTCGGTGAGCGTTAGCCCGAAAAACATAGGGAAAATCGACCGTCAGAACCTGCATTCAGTGCAAAATGCTGATTTAGTAATCATTACCCCGAAAGTATATAAAGAGGCAGCCGATACTCTTGCAAATTTGCACAAGCGCGTTGATGGCTTCAAGACCTTGGTCGTAACCGACGAACAGGTTTTCAATGAGTTCTCTTCCGGCACACCCGATGCAACGGCATATCGCTGGCTTATGAAGATGCTCTATGACCGCAACAAAGACTCTGAGACTGCCCCGAAGAACCTTATCCTCTTTGGCGACGGGTCGTTCGATAACCGCAGGTTGCTGCCTATGACCAAAGAAAATCTGCTACTTACATATCAGTCAGTTAATTCAACTCATAAGGTACACTCTTATGTTAGCGACGACTACTACACTTATCTTGAAGATAATGAGAGCATCATAGACTCGTCTTCGTCGATGGATATTGCCATAGGTCGTATGCCTGTCAATTCGCTTGACGAGGCTCTCGCTTTGGTGAGAAAGATTGAACGCTACCTGACTGAACCGCATCCGGGCAATTGGCTGCAACAACTGCTTGTGCTTGCCGACGATGGCGATGAGAACTTGCACGCTTCGGGTGCCGACCTATCTGCAGAATATCTCCGTCTGAATGTGCCTGACTTGATTGTAAACAAGATTTATCTTGATGCTTATCAGCAGGTTACTAACGCAACAGGTGAGTCCTACCCGCAGGCAAAGACCAGATTCGACAACCTGCTTTTTAATGGTGTTCAACTATTCCTTTATAGCGGACACGCTTCTGCTACAAGTCTCTCAAACGAGTCGATGCTTACTGCCAAAGAGTTGCAGAAGATGAACAATAAGAATCAGGGTTTCTGGCTACTTGCAACTTGCAGCTTCGGCGAGTATGATGCCAATGTGCAGTCGGCTGCCGAAGAGGCTGTCCTGAACGAGTTTGGTGGTGCAATAGCCCTGCTTGCTTCCGCCAGAACAGTGTATGCGTCGCAAAACACGGCTCTCGCAAAATTGGTATGTCAGTATTTGTTTGAACACTCCGACGACTTTACCTATCCTTGTTCGATTGGCGATGCCATACGCAAGGCTAAAAACTCACGCAAGGGCGACGAAAACAAACTGCCTTATACCTTGCTTGGCGACCCTGCTCTGCATCTGCCACTGCCTGTACAGAACAGAGTTAATGCAACGCTTGCCAACGATACGCTAAAAGCACTCTCAACCCGCCAGATAGAAGGTTTCATAGAAACGCCCGAAGGAGATACCGCCACTTGGTTCAACGGTACGGTAAGCATGACACTCTATGATAAGGTTCAGCAAGTTACCACCATGGATAACGACCAGACCAATCAGGGCAAAAAAGTATTCTATACCTTCAACGACTATCCTAACATATTATATAAGGGCGAGTCGGAAGTTAAAAACGGCAAGTTCTCGTTTACTGTCATGATGCCAAAAGATATTAAATACAACTACGGCAATGGCAGAATGGTGTTCTATGCTTACGACCATGAGACCTATTCAAATGCGGTAGGGCACAATCATGATGTCATCATCGGCGGTAGCGAGCCGACAGCAGAGGTTGATACAGTCGGTCCTCAAGTAACTGTTTACTTGAATAACCCGGCCTTCCGTGACGGTGAGAGAACGCATGCCAACCCTGTTTTCTATGCTGAAGTGAGCGACCCGCACGGGATAAACACCACGGGCAATGGTATAGGACACGATATGCAGTTGGTGGTTGACGGCGACTCGAAACAGACATACTTACTGAACGATTTGTTCGAATATGAGACCAACAGTTTCCAAGCGGGCGTTGTGTCATACAACCTGTATAACCTGCCTGACGGTAAACATACGCTTCGTTTCCGTTGCTGGGACCTGTTGAATAACTCAACTACTGTATATCTGAATTTTATAGTCGGCGATACGGATGTGGCATTATACAATACTTCTGTATATCCCAATCCTGTGGAGCAAAACGGTATGATAACAGTTATTCTTTCCCACGACCGACCAAACAGCCTCCTGCAAATAGACTATTCCCTCTATGCCACCGACGGACGGTTAGTTACAAGCCTGACGCAGCAAGGTAACGGCACGATACAAGTCGATTTGGCACCTCTGTCATTACCCAAAGGATTATATATATACAAGATACGAATTAAAACAGCAGATACCGGATATACTAATACAACAGGAAAATTATTGATACAGTAAATATCTAGATACTCTAGTCTCTCTAGACTCTCTAGACTCTCTAGTCTCTCTAGACTCTCTAGACTCTCTAGTCTCTCTAGACTCTCTAGACTCTCTAGTCTCTCTAGTCTCTCTAGACTCTCTAGAATCTCTAAAAAAAACATAAATGCCTATGATAAAAATTTAAGCGATTTTACCTCTCTTATGGCGAGTAGAGACCTCCTCATTCCGAACTTGTTTCGGAATCTGAAAAAGCCGCCTAAAAGAGAATGTTTATTTGAATTATTAAATTTATTAAGTATATGAAGAAAAGTTTTTTGGCTTTTGTAGCCGCAAGTGCTATGACACTGAGTGTTATGGCAGAAACAACTCCTAACCCTATTATTACTGCAATGCCTTCACTTCAAATCGCCCCTGACGCCCGTGCCGGCGGTATGGCTGATTTGGGTGTATCAACAAGTGCAGACCTCAACTCGCAACACTGGAACGCCGCCAAATATGCGTTTATGGAAAGTCACGGCGGTATAACAGCCAACTACACTCCTTGGCTTCGCAAACTCGTGAAAGACATCGACTTGGCATATATCGCAGGTTATTATAAATGGGACGACCTGCAAGGTATTTCTGCTTCGTTCCGTTATTTCTCGCTTGGCGATGTGCAACTGACCAATATCGACGGTACTTTCTTGCAAGATGCACACCCTAACGAGTGGGCTATTGATGTGGCTTATTCGCGCAAACTGCACGATTTCGTGTC
Organism: Paludibacteraceae bacterium; assembly: GCA_017480285.1. GTDB lineage: Bacteria > Bacteroidota > Bacteroidia > Bacteroidales > Paludibacteraceae > Colicola. The sequence goes on from JAFVAX010000105.1 coordinate 10,664, forward strand.
AATGGCAGTGGCTCTCCGTTTTATGTATTCCGATATGAACAACGGTGCCGGCAGCAACTCAATGCTTGGCGGACAGGAACTGAAAGCCGGTTGGACAATGGCAGCCGATATATCGCTTTTCTATCGTCAACCACTGGAGATAAAGACAGGTACAAGTTACTTGCAAGTAGGTTTGAACATTTCTAACCTTGGTGGTAAGATTTCTTACGACAGCGGAACAACCAAGCAGTTTATTCCTGCCAATGTTCGTTTGGGTATAACCTACGACCTGCCTTTCGACAAGTATAACCGACTGTCGTTCACCGCTGAAATGAACAAACTGATGGTGCCTGCTTCACAACGCTCGAAATTCTATAACGCTGACGAGGACGGCACTTACGCACAATGGTACTCAAGCGTTTCGTCAATGAAAGGTCTGTTCCAATCGTTTGCCGATGCTCCGGGCGGTTTCAAAGAGGAACTCAAAGAGATACAATGGGGTTTGGGACTTGAATATACCTACGACCATAAGTTCTTTGCCCGTACAGGTTATAGCCACGAGTCGAAGATGAAAGGTAACCGCCGTTATTTCACTTTCGGTGCCGGTTTCCACCTCTCGATATTCTCGTTTGATGTAGCTTATGTGCTTGCTACTCACGCTACTAACCCGCTTGACCAAACCCTTCGTTTCACCGTCGGCTTCGACCTTGCCGGAATAAAAGACCTCGTAAAGAATTGATGCGGATAGGTTTTGGATATGATGTGCATCGTCTTGTAAAAGACAGAGATTTATGGTTAGGGGGAATAAAAATTCCCTCTAACTATGGTTTATTAGGTCACTCTGATGCCGATGTGCTGATACATGCCCTCTGTGATGCTCTTTTGGGAGCACTCGCTATGAGAGATATAGGCTACCATTTCCCCGACACAAAAGGTAATGAGTATGAGGGAATTGACAGCAAGATTTTGCTTCGTAAGGTTATGCAGATGATACGCGAAAAGGGCTATGAATTAGGAAACTGCGACATAACCGTATGTGCCGAAAAACCCAAACTTAACCCCTTTATCCCACAGATGCAGACTTGTCTTGCAGAGGTTATGCAAGTGCCTGAAGGAGATATATCCATAAAAGCCACTACAACCGAGAAACTCGGTTTTGTGGGGCGCGAAGAGGGTATGGCTGCGTATGCTGTGGTGCTGCTGAACAAAGTGTCAGAATAATTATATTGTTGAGTATATGAAAAAGTTTTTGCTGTCGTTGCTGTTTCTGTGTTTTATTTTAGAACCTGTGTTGGCAGGTAAAAAAAGCAAACCTGAAAGACAGGACGAAGATTTTTTGACTATGATTATGCAGGCATCGTTTATTTCTATGCCCGACACTTTGCTTCCGTATCTCAATCGCCGAACACGGAACTATCTTATTGAACTCTCGAAGATAGGCGGGTATAGTTATGTTGACAATAACTTCGGCGGCAAATCTACATTACATATCCTCTCGCCTAAGCATATACAGGTTTTTATAACTGATGAGGTTTTGTGTGATATGTTGATTTACAAAGGCGGCTTCCTCTGGATTACCACGATGTGCTCGCCTGAGTGTTATTCACGTGCTACTTTGTATAGTGCCAAATGGGAAAAGATTGAAGATGTGCTTCCGCCAAACGACTCAGTGTTCGTCAGGTCCAAAATCGTCAACGATAGCCTTCTGTGGGTTCACGGCCCGATTGAAGAAGACGAATTAGGGCATTAACCCTAATTCCTAATTCATCATTCATCATTCATCATTCCTAATTCATCATTCCTAATTCATCATTCCTAATTCATCATTCCTAATTCATCATTCCTAATTCATCATTCCTAATTCCTAATTCCTCATTCCGACGAAGGTCGGAATCTAAAACGAAAAACGATAAAAACAAAAATGTTTCCGATATATTTAATAGGTTATATGGGTGCGGGCAAGACAACTGTAGGACGGTTGCTTGCCCAAAAACTTAATTGTCCGTTCGTAGACCTTGACGATGCTTTTGCTGAAATAACCGGCCTAACTACCGGCGAATACATCCGTAAGTACGGCGAACACGCCTTTCGCAGGGCTGAAAAAGACTGCGTTGAAAAACTCTCGGAGTTGCCTATTCAGAAAGTGGTGTATGCAACAGGTGGAGGTTATCCGTGTTGGGAAGATAATATGGAGTGCCTGAAAGAGTTAGGTACTTCGTTTTACCTTCGTTGGAAAAACGAACATTTAGCACGGCGCATTGAACTGTCAGGGATAGAGCATCGTCCGCTTTTGCAAGGACGCTCAGGTAGTGATTTGTTGGCTTTTGTGGAGTGGCAGATGTCAGGCAGAGCGTCTTTTTATGAGCAGGCTGACTATATAGTCGATGCTGATTTCGATACCTTGCAAGAGGATAACGATAATGTGCTTGCCATGAGGATCATTGAGATCCTGAAACATATAAATTAAATTCATATTATAATGTCAATCAACGAGATTCAAGATTCTATTATTGAGGAGTTTGAGCAGTTCGACGATTGGTTCGACCGCTACAACTTACTCATCGAATATGGTCATTCACTGCCCGCTTTTCCGGAGCAGGACAAGAACGATACGAACAAGATAGAGGGCTGTCAGAGCAGTGTCTGGTTCACTGCACATTTGAATGACGGCAGAATTCATTTCGAGGGCGATAGCGATGCCTTGCTCGTAAAGGGTATGGTGGCTATGTTGCTGAAAGTGCTTTCCGACCAAACCCCGGAGGATATTCTTTCTGCCGACCTTTATATGATCGATCGTATCGGACTTCGCGAGCACCTGTCGCCTACGAGAAGCAACGGACTGCTTGCAATGCTTCGGCAGATGCGTTCTTATGCTCTGGCTTTCAGTGCGTTGCAACAAGTTGAAAACAAAAAATGATTTTTTCTTGTAGTTTTAAGTAAAAAGTATTATATTTGCAAAGAAAATCTCTTAAAACTCATTTTTTATGCTTAATACTATTCTTATTGTCTGTTTGTTGATACTTTTCGGTGTTGCACTTATGCTTGCTGAGGTGTATCTTATTCCCGGTTTCGGTATCGCAGGTCTGCTTGGTATGGCTTGTATAGGTGGCGGTGTTGCCGTTGCATACCTGAAAATCAGCGTTTTGGCAGGGCATTGGGTACTCGTCGGAGCGTTGTTGCTACTCGCTTTGTTCATAGTGCTTTTCATGCGCGGCAGGACGCTCGACCGTATGGCACTAAAGACTGATATTGACTCGAAAGTGGATCTGGTGTCGGAGTTGCCGGTTAAGGTAGGCGACGAAGGTGTTGCAGTTTCCCGACTTGCACCAATGGGTAGTATTATGGTGAATGATAATAAGTTAGAGGCTCGCTCTCTAAACGGTTTTATTGACGAGAACGAGAAAGTGGTTATCGTAAGGTTTGAGGGGAATATCGCAGTTGTGAAAAAAGCGAATTTGTAACCGTCATTTTCCTTGCCACTGTCATATAAAATATCGTTGCTCTTTCTGTTTTCCTAACTATTCGTATCTTGCGATACACCGCAATTTACAAAGTGAAGGCAGGTAGCGGGCTTCATATCTTTTGTCAATTCCCATGTGCAATTTTTGGTAGTTTGTGGTAAAAGTATTAACTTTGCATAAAGTTTTACCAAAGATTGTTGCCGTCTTATGAAAAAGGTGCTGTTATGTCTCGTTTGTTTTCTTGTTGTCGCTACTATCGGAAATATCCCCATTAAGGCTGATGAAACAGAAAAAGATATACATCTGTTTGTTGTTGTGCCTGACGATGATGAAGAAACAGATGGGAACGATGGTCCTGCGGAGCAAGGTTATGAACCGCCGCACCCGAATCAGTTTTCTGTGTCATTGTCCGACAAAACTGTTGTTGTGTACTCACAGAATATGAATACAACAAGTGTCATTATCAGGGACTCAGATCAGCAGGCAGTATGGAGTCGCTCTTTTGTGGGACGGGCTGAAAAAGAAATTACTGAGTCAGGCATTTATACTATTGAGATTCTGAATTCAAATCTGAAACTAAAGGGAATATTCGACATACAAGATCAAGCCTCCAGTTCGAATTATGTTACAGTTTTTGACACGGGTGGAAGATGTGTATATACCGATTCGGTAGAAGAAATCAACTCCATACCAAATTTTTTTGAGCGATTGCAAAATCTTCCGAATGGCTGTTATATGGTTTCCCTGCATTCTGTTAAAAAAACTGTAACAATGAAAATATGCAGATAATTTATATTATCAATAAATCTAAATTTTCAACCATTAAATTGTAGGTTTTATGAAAAAAATGTTTTCTTATGCCGTGTTATTTTTTATTTTTGCGGTACAAATATTTGCAAGCGAGCATATTCGCATTAACGATTATATTTCATTAGAAGTAACAGACAATGAGTATATTGTTGAATATACTTCCCCGTATTGCGATATAATATACAAGACTATTGAAGGATGTAATGGCAAGCAAACATTTTGTCAGTTGGTTTATGGTACCGACAAAACTACATTATCACTTATTTATGACAAGAAACTTACAAAAGTTGAAAAAAATGGAGATATTTTTGATTATGTAGAAGGAAATGGAGTTCCTCAACTCCCATTATTCCCTGTTGAGTTACAAATTCCCTTCTAATCAAAAATATCCGTTCGTATGTTAGATGTCAAATATATTGATTTAAATAGAAATGAAATCACAACAGAAAAAATACCATATAGGATTTCCTATAATTATCTGCCAAGTCAAATGATAAAAGAAGGGGATAAGCTAAATGAAGTTAAATTTGATGATTGTGAATACTCAAAAGATAGATATAATGATGCATATAGTATTTCTGAACAAGGAGAATTTTTAGGCAGTAATGGAATAACATTTACTATTAATCCTCTTTTATACAACCCTAAGGAACAATTAATAATTCCTATTTCAAGTGCCAAATTTGTCATTTCGGTAAATGCAGACATTTCTTTGACTGAAATGATGGATGAATATCTCTATGAAAACAAATATTCTGCAGCACAAGAAGTAATAAGTTTTTATGATAATTATAAAGATGCATCAAATAAAAGTACATCAAATCTTTCTACTATTTCAGGGATGTATTTAATCGTAACAACTTATAAATATCTTGGTTACTTGGCCACATTTATAAATCACAAAAGGTCTCTTGGTTATGATGTTCGTACTGCGGCTTTTGCCGATGGGACAAGTCCTACAACAATAAGAAATTGTATCAAAAGTTATCTCACATCTTCAGGAGAATACCCCAAATATACATTGTTAATAGGTAATTATTCTGATATTCCTTATTCAATGGGTACTATTGGAGATGATGATGACCCGCCAACCGATATTTATTATGCTTGTCTGGAAAAAACAAATATAGGGAGCGAAACAAATTTCCGTCCGGAAACAATGGTGGGCAGATGGCCTGTGAAAAATTCAACGGAACTGAATGCGATAATAAATAAAACAATCTCATTTGAGAATAAATCAAATGTTGTAAGACGCTTTGCTTTATATTCCGGCACGGGAGCCGGTGAAGATGATTTCGCATCAGATATGAATACCGCATACACCAAATTGTCAACCACTCCTAACTCATCTCTTATTAAATTTGATGGTCGCAGTGGATTTGACCATACTCATATTTCGTTTGAATTCTCAAATTATGATGATCTGATTTTTTATTATCGCGGACATGGCAATTATTATCAGTTAGGAAGTCCTTATTCAGCAATAACTGCCTACAATTTACCAACAAGTCAGTCTTATTTTGCAATTGATTTTGCTTATCAGCTTAATTGGCCGGAAGATAACAAATTCGGCAATCGATGGATAAATAATGGTGATTTGTCATGTGGTATGTATGCGGCAACTACCGATTCTTACCGTAGTTCCAATGAATATCTTTCGAGATACATTTTCAATTATTATAAAGACCAAGCCACAAATCTCACTTGGGGGCAATGGTTGTCCTTTGGCGCCGCCAAGTATTATAGTGGTAATTCCAATTTCAACAGAAGAAGACAAACCAAGAAATATCTGATCTTGGGTGATCCTTCATTATATATCTTTGGGATTGACCATACTACACTTACACCTAAACCATATAATGTTAAAGCATACAATTATACTGCTATAGATGAAAATATAGAAGATATAATCGATGGCGAGGAAATTGAACATATAGCAATTTATGATATAACAGGGAAATGTGTTTGCAATACTAAAATAGATGGTGGAATATACAATTCTATGTTAAAATCCAAAATAAAAGAACTGCCGAAAGGTGTCTATACTATAGTATGTCAAACCAAAGATAAACCAATCATAACAAAAATATACAAATAATATTGTTATCACGATTTCAAGTATTGTAAATTATCAACCAATAAAAATAAAATATTATGAAAAAAGTATCTTTTATATTGCTTGTTATATTTGCACTGTTTAGTTGCAAAAGCAATAATCCGACTCTTGGAATTGAAAACGGTAACGGAGTAACCAACCCTAAAAAGTTGAACCTGTCAGAAAAGGATAAAAAAATCCTGACTTATAATAATGCCTTTTCTCTAAATCTTTATAGGGGAATGTGTAAAAGTAACGATAACTCTAATATTGTGTGTTCGCCATTTTCGGCAAGCGCACTGCTTGGTATGATTATGAATGGCGCCGAAGGAGAAACTTTTAATCAGATTAGAAATTCCTTGGGATTTGAAGAGTTTGACAGAGATGGAATAAACTCATATTATGAGAAACTTTTTGAAGCATTACCCGCCTTGGACAAAACCAATATATTTCGTATCGCAAATTCAGCATGGATTGGAGAAAACACACTTGTTGAAGAAACTTTTATCAGTGATTGTAGTCATTTTTTTAATGCAACAATAGAGAATGTGGACTTTAGAAAAGAGGAAACCTCTATAGATATAATAAATAAATGGGCAAAGACAAATACCGGAAATAATATTAAATCAGTTGTTGATCATTCAATGATAAATGCGGACACAGAAATGGTGTTGGTTAATGCGCTGTTCTTCAGCGGGAAGTGGGCGTCAGTATTTGATAAGAAAAATACAAGTAAAAATGTTTTTAATTCTGTTGTTGGAAAACAGACTGTTGATATGATGGAACAGGCAGGTGATTTTAAGTATTATGGAGATGAAAACCTGCAAATTTTGGAAATGGACTACAAAGAGAACAAATATTGTATGGATATTATCCTTCCCGATGAAAAATCATCATTGGAAATCGTTACTGAATATATAAGCAAACAAGAAAATTGGAATACCTTGCTACAACAAATGGAAACATTGCCCGTAACAGTAACAATGCCCAAGTTTGACCTTCAATATTCAGTAGAATTATCCGCAATGTTGAAACGAATTGGAATAGAGGATGTGTTCAACAAGTCAGCAAACCTTTCCAAGATAAGCAAGGAGAATTTGTTAGTAAACGGAATAGGACAGACATCACGGATTATAGTGAATGAAACAGGCACAGAAGCAAGTTCTGCAACATCCGGAACGGTAGATTCCGAATTGCAATCCTTCGCAAAATATATCTTTACGGCAGACCACCCGTTTATGATAATAATTAGAGAAAAAGAATATGGAGTTATACTGTTTATGGCTCAAATAAATCAAATCTGATTTATTGTTAAAAATGAGCCGGAATTGTTCCGTCCGTTGTTAAGTTCGTTCATTGACATGAACCACGAGTTGGTCCTTTTGGCAGACACTATTGACTGGTCGTATTTTGAGTCAGAGTTTTCAAAACACTATTCAAAAGACAAAGGCTGCTATTCCAAACCTATTCGTCTGATGGTCCGTTGTTTGATGTTTAAGCAACTATTCAATTTGGGAGATGAGACCTTGCCCAAAGCATGTGAATCCAATCCTTACATGCTAACAATCAGAAGCTTCCAAAACGGCTGGTTTACGACAGTGGCGGCAGAGAGGGGCAAAAGAGATTAAGGGAGTTGAGATATTGACCGCAACAAAGCCAAAGCGTCCAGATACGGCTCAAGAGAAAGCCAAATCGTGGTTGCTGTCACAGAGCTATACCTATGCAGGTGTCGGATATAATGATGAGTTATATGTAGACGTATGTGAGCATATCGCGTTTTATATGAGTATAAGTACAGCGTTGCTATGGGGCAGTTTTCCGCAGCGGGGGGGACACTTGCGTACCAATTTTGCGGGCGGGGACGACCGCGCTCCACTTTTTTTTGTGATTTTTTTTGTTTTTTTACTTTTTATTGTTTATATTTGCAGAACTTTTCCAATTTGTCGGAAAAGTTCTTGTTTTTGTATCAGAAATAGTGTCGCTAACGGATAAATTAACCAATAAACCAATAAATTATGACATTAACCATTGTCCTGGCAGTTGTGATATGTATAGCACTGCTTATTTTCTTCTATTATGTACCGTTCCTGCTATGGGTATCGGCTATCGTTTCGGGTGTGCATATATCGCTCATTCAGTTGTTCCTAATGCGTATCCGTAAGGTGCCGCCACACAAGATTGTCGATTGCCTTATCGAGGCTCACAAAGCCGGACTTCAGGATGTTACGCGCGATGGACTCGAGGCTCACTATCTTGCCGGAGGACACATAGAGCGTGTTGTTCATGCACTCGTTTCTGCCAACAAGGCAAATTTCGAACTGCCTTTCCAAATGGCTACTGCCATTGACCTTGCCGGTCGTGATGTGTTCGACGCCGTTCAGATGTCGGTTAATCCCAAAGTGATTGACACCCCGCCTGTTACGGCTGTTGCCAAAGATGGTATTCAGTTGATAGCCAAGGCTCGTGTAACCGTTCGTGCCAACATTCGCCAACTCGTAGGTGGTGCCGGCGAAGATACAGTTCTTGCCCGTGTAGGCGAGGGTATAGTATCGTCAATCGGTTCGTCGGAAAGCCATAAGCAGGTGCTTGAGAACCCCGATTCGATAAGCAAACTTGTGCTGCGTAAAGGTCTTGATGCCGGTACTGCTTTTGAGATTCTCTCAATCGATATAGCCGACATTGATGTAGGTAAGAACATCGGTGCCCAACTGCAGATGGATCAGGCAGAGGCTGACAAGAACATTGCTCAAGCCAAGGCAGAGGAGCGTCGTGCTATGGCTGTGGCTCAAGAGCAAGAGATGCGTGCCAAAGCCGAAGAGGCCCGTGCGCATGTCGTTGAAGCCGAAGCCGAAGTGCCCAAAGCAATGGCTGAAGCCTTCCGTAATGGCAACCTCGGAATAATGGACTATTACCGTATGCAGAACATCGAGGCTGACACCGCTATGAGAAATACCATAGGTGGCAGAACTGACGGAAAGAAGAAATGAAATTAGCCCTGTTTCAATATCCTATTGTCTGGGCTGACAGACAAGCAAATCTTGACTTACTTGAGCAACATCTTGCTGCATTGATCGAAAAGGTCGATGTGGTGATGTTGCCTGAGATGTTTACAACCGGTTTTTGCACTTCCCGACCTGATTTGGCAGAACCAACCGACGGACCTACTATGCAGACTGTCAAGCGTTTGTCGGCTGAGTATGATTGCGCTATAGTAGGCAGTTTCATTTGCGAAAATATGGGTTATCTGTTCAACCGCGGTTTCTTTGCCATGCCCGACGGTAATGTCGTTTATGCCGATAAGCGACATCTGTATGCGCATGGTGGCGAGGCAGAGTTTTTCCGTCAGGGAACGGTCAGACCTGCAATAACATTTCGCGGTTGTCGTTTCTGCCTGCTTATTTGCTACGACCTGCGTTTTCCCGTTTGGAGTCGTAACCGTACAGGCGACGACTATGATGTACTGCTTTATGTAGCCAACTGGCCCAAACAAAGGATAAAGTTTTGGGACGCTTTGCTTCCTGCCCGTGCAAGTGAAAATCAGTGTGTTGTAGCAGCGGTCAACCCCGTCGGTACGGATGGGTTAGGGTTGCATTATACGGGTCATTCCATTGTTTATGACACCCGTTTGGATGTGCTTGCACAGTTGCCGGAAGACACAGCCGGTGTGGCGATTGCGGATATTGATGTAACCGATATACATTATTTTCGCCAGCACTCACCGCTTTGGCATGATGCCGACAAATATGAATTTGTTTAACCCAAATCGGTCATTAGACCGCCAGAGGGTACTTATATAAATTTAATTTTTGCTATTTATTTATAGTTTTATTCTTTTTGTCATCTTTTTGCTTTTCGTTCAGTCATTATGCCCGCATAACTCCTTCACTCAAAGACAAAAATCTGCTCAAAAATAATATAAACTCTAAATAAATTCTAATGACCGATTTGGGTTAATGGAAAATCGCATTATCATACAGACACTTACTCCTAAACAGCAGACTGTTGCCAAAGCCTTATCTGCCCAAACGGGGCTTGACCTTCTGTCGGCTGAGATGTTAGTGAGGCGAGGCATAACAACCAAACATGAGACTTATGCTTATTTTCATCCATCGGTTAAAGATTTGCACGACCCGTTCCTTATGAAGGGTATGGACAGAGCAATAGAGCGAATTGATAATGCTATTTCAGGGAAAGAGAACATTCTCATATATGGCGACTACGATGTGGACGGCACTACAGCCGTAGCACTCATGTTCTCGTTTCTAAAGAATTTCTATTCCAATCTTGATTATTATATCCCCGACAGATATACAGAGGGTTACGGTGTTTCATTTCAGGGTATTGATTATGCCGCCGACAAACATTGCACGCTCATCATTGCCCTTGACTGTGGTATAAAATCGGTGGATAAAGTGGCGTATGCTAAAGAAAAAGGTATAGATTTCATTGTTTGCGACCATCATAATCCGGGCGAAGACTTGCCTGAGGCTGTGGCTGTGCTTGATGCCAAACGGGAAGACAATACCTATCCGTATAGGGAGTTAAGCGGTTGTGGGGTAGGTTTTAAGTTAGCGCAAGCCTATCTTTTGAAACATAACTTGCCACTTTCGTCGCTCAATCCCTTGTTGCCACTGACGGCAATGAGTATAGCCTCTGACATAGTGCCACTTACAGGCGAGAATCGTATCTTGGCATATTGGGGACTCAAACAAATCAACAAACAGCCACCGCTTGGTGTGAAAGCCCTTATGGATGTGGCGAGTATCTCCCCGGGCGATTTGAATATCAGCGATTTGGTCTATAAGATAGGTCCGCGTATCAACGCATGCGGACGAATTAAGTCGGGTAGGGAGGCGGTGCGTCTGCTCATAACCGACAATGCCGACGAGGCACGCTGTTTGAGCGAGACGGTCAATCAACATAACGAAGAGCGACGCGACTTGGACAGTAAGATAACGCAGGAAGCACTTGAACAACTTGCCGCTGACCCGCAGAACGATAACCTGTTCTCAACAGTGGTATGCGGTAAGCAGTGGCACAAAGGTGTTATCGGCATAGTGGCTTCACGACTTATAGAGACCTATTATCGCCCCACTATCGTGCTGACTGAGAATGATGGCATAGTGTCGGGTTCGGCTCGCTCTGTCGGAGGCTTCGACCTATATGCCGCTATCGATGCTTGTAGCGACTGTCTGCTCACATTCGGCGGACATACCTATGCGGCAGGACTATCAATGAAAGCGGAGGACTACCTCGGTTTCAAACAGCGGTTTGAGCAATATGTTGCTACACATATTCTGCCGGAGCAACAACAACCCACCTTGCTTGTGGAGACCGAACTGCAGTTTGCACAGGTTACCCGCTCGTTTTTTATGTGCTTGCAAGCGATGGAACCGTTTGGTCCGGACAACGAAAGACCACTATTCTTGACGCGACAGGTACACGATTATCACGCCGGTACGCGTGCGGTTGGCGAAGGCGGAAAGCATCTTCGCTTGGAGTTGCAAGACCCGTCAATGGGCAGTTTGAAAGGTATAGCTTTCGGCAAAGGTGAGATGGCAGAACCGCTTCGCAAAGGTGCAAAAGCCGATATTTGCTACGAATTGCAACCTAACACCTTCAACGGACAAACAACCATACAGATGATGGTGCAAGACATTAGAATAAATAATTGATATTATAAAAAATATAATATGTTTTCAGAGAGAGACCAGAAGTCGCCAAAACAAAGGCGCGGAAGTATTGAAGTTGTCTGCGGGAGTATGTTCTCCGGCAAGACAGAGGAACTTATTCGTCGTATGAAACGCGCGCAGTTTGCCAAGCAGAAAGTGGAGATTTTCAAACCTGCTATCGATGTGCGCTATTCAGAAGAGGATGTGGTGTCGCACGACCGTAATGTCATTCCGTCAACACCGGTTGAGCATTCGCAGAACATTCTGCTTTTGGCAGACGATGTAGAGGTTGTAGGTATTGATGAGGCTCAATTCTTCGATATGGGTATAGTGGATGTCTGCACGGAACTTGCATCTCGCGGTGTGCGTGTTATCATAGCCGGTTTGGACATGGACTATCAGGGTGTGCCCTTTGGTCCGATGCCCTCGCTTATGGCTATTGCCGACGATGTATATAAGACTCACGCTATTTGCGTTCATTGTGGCGAATTGGCGTATGTGTCTCACCGTCTGGTAGATAACTCGCGCCGTGTACTACTGGGTGAGACAGAGTCCTACGAACCCATCTGTCGCGAGTGTTTTGAGAAAGTAAAAAAAGGAATCCCGCTTAGTTGAAATTGTGAATTGTGAATTGTAAATTGTGAATAGTAAATTATGTCAAGTCAGCCTTTTAATTTAGATCGTACAGTGAGGTTATGTATCTCACTTGCAGTTGTCGCATTCCTGCTATATATGACGCAACGGTTGAGCGGTGTGCTTGTGCCTTTCGTGATATCGTGGTTTCTTGCATACCTTATCAATCCTATTGTCAATTTCTTTCAGTACAAAGTAAAAATCAAAAACAGAGTAGCCGCTGTCATAATAACAATAGTGTTGCTCTTTGTTGTTGTCGGTCTTTTGATATGGGGTTTGGCAACTCCAATCTCGCGCGAGGCGTTGCGAATGGCGTCTCTGGTAGGTAATTATGTCAATTCGCTGGAAACGAGCGGCTTTTTACCGGAAGCTTGGCAGGCATCACTTAAACAATGGCTCAATGAATTAGATTGGGCAACGATGTTCACTTCGGGTACTATAAGTGCCGCTTGGGATAAGGTATCGCCATATCTCGGAGGTATGATTGGCGGGAGTATGAGTTTCTTGAGCAGTCTGTTGGTGGGTGCCATTATAGTGTTGTATCTTATTTTTATACTTATTGACTTCGACGATATGGCAGAAGGACTGATAAATGTTGTTCCGCCTAAGTATCGCAAACAAGTAAGTGAAGTGTTTTCCGACCTTAAAAACGGTATGAGCAAGTATTTCCGCAGTCAGGCACTCATAGCAATGACCGTTGGTGTGCTTTTCGCTATAGGTTTTGCTATTATGCGCCTGCCGCTTGCTATTGTTGTTGGTCTGCTTATCGGACTGTTTAATATGGTGCCCTACTTGCAGGGTGTGGGTATTCCTATTTGTATGGTTTTAGGCTTGTTGCAGTCGTTTGAGACAGGTACGGCTTATTGGATCATACTGCTTGAGATTTTGGCTGTCTTTGCTGTTGTGCAAGCCATCCAAGAGGCAGTTTTGAACCCGCTTATTATGGGCAACACGCTTGGAATGAAGCCTGCTCTGATGTTGCTCTCGCTTTCTATTTTCGGTTCACTGTTCGGAGTGGTGGGAATGATTATTGCTTTGCCACTGACAACAGTCATTATTTCCTACTACAAGCGTTATATTCTTAAAGAAGAAACACCTGACATTAAGAAGGAATAGCCGATTATGACAGCAGACATTGTTCTTCCTTTGGCTTTTGAGGGTACGCTGACCTATCGTGTTCCCGCTTCTGTTGAGCAGCAGATACAAGTGGGAATGCGTGTTATAGTGCCTATCGGGAAGAAGAAACTGCAGACCGGCATTGTTCTCTCTTTACAGGAAACCGACCGTCAGACCGGATTCGAAATAAAGGAGTTGATATGTCTGTTGGACGACAAACCGATGGTGCTTCCATCGCAACTAAAACTATGGCAGTGGGTGGCTGACTATTATATGTGCACTTTGGGTGAAGTGATGAAAGCCGCTCTGCCGGCGGTGCTTAAACTTGAAAGCGAGACACATATCTGCCTGAACGAAGATTTTGAGGCAGAGCAGGGACAACTCTCTCCAACACAGGAAAAGATTCTTGATATCTTGAACGATGGTAAAGAACATTCAATCAGTGAGATAGAAAAAACTCTGTCGCTCAAATCGGCATTACCGCAACTCAACAAACTGCTACTTATGGGTGCGCTCCGTATGTCGGAGTATGTGGCTGACAAACAGCGCAACAGGTTTGTTTTGTATGTGTCTTTAACGGAGCAATATCGCTCGCAAAATGCTCTACAGCAACTCTATACCCAACTTCAAAAAGCCCCAAAACAGCAATTGCTTTTGTCAAGATATTTGGAGAAAGTGCGTTTTGGTGGGGGCAAGGAAAAACTGCTTGTTGCTCAGGCAGACCTGCTTCAGGCAACAGGTGCGGATAAGGCAGTCTTGAATGTGATGATAAAAAAAGGTGTCTTTCAGGTTGAAAAACAAGTGATTGACCGTCTTGTCATTACAGATGCCGACACTCAGCCCGGCAATCCGCTTAATCAGGAACAAGCAGTTGCATATCAGCAGATTCTTGAACATTGGAAACAGAAAGACATCGTGCTTCTACACGGGGTTACATCGTCGGGCAAAACGGAGGTTTATATAAAACTTATTTCCGATGCCTTACAACAAGGCAAGCAGGCACTTTTTCTCGTACCTGAGATAGCGCTTACCACTCAACTGACCGACCGCCTGAGGCTTGTTTTCGGCTCGCGTCTTGGCGTTTATCACTCGCGTTTTTCCGACCAAGAGAGGGCAGAGGTGTATAGGCATCTCGCTTTGGACGATAAATATGATGTCCTGATAGGTGTTCGCTCGTCAGTTCTGTTGCCGTTTAAGCGCTTGGGACTTGTCATTGTTGATGAGGAGCACGACCAAAGTTACAAGCAGCAGGAACCGCAACCGCATTACCACGCCCGCAATGTGGCAATGATGCTCGCCCGCCAGTCGTCTGCCAAAGTATTGCTCGGCTCTGCCACACCATCGGTCGAGAGTTATTTCTATGCCGCATCAGGCAAATACGGACTTGTCAGTCTTACAAGGCGTTACAAGGACTTGCCACTGCCTCAGGTCAGGCTCATAGATATGAAACTTCAGCGACATCGCAAAGAGGTAGTCGGGCATTTTGCGGACCCTTCCATCGAGACGATAAAAAACGAAACCGAAAAAGGCAGACAGGTTATAGTCTTTCAAAATCGTCGCGGCTATGCCCCGTACATTGAATGTCCCGACTGCGCTTTTGTGCCGAAATGTGTGAACTGCGATGTCAGTCTGACGCTGCATAAGTGGCACCGAGTGTTGCAATGCCATTATTGTGGCTATACTATCCCTTTGCCGTCAGAGTGCCCGAACTGCCATTCCAAAAAGTTGAGAGACTGCGGTGTGGGTACAGAAAAGATCGAAGACGAACTTCAGCAGGCTTTGCCGTCGCTTCGTTTGGCGCGTATGGACCTTGATACAACAAGACGCAAGAGTGCTTATGAGATGCTTATTCAACGCTTTGAGAAACACGAGGTAGATGTGCTTATAGGCACGCAGATGGTTACTAAAGGTCTGCATTTCAACGATGTGAGTACGGTTGTGGTTGTCAATGCCGATACGCAACTCTATCAGCCCGATTTTCGCAGTTACGAGCGGGCTTTTCAGATGCTTGAGCAGGTGAGCGGGCGCGCAGGCAGAAACGGCGAGGGGAAAGTGCTGGTACAGACTTCAAATCCCGAACACGCTGTTTTCAAGGCTCTTACGGAGCACGACTATATGCAGATTTTCCGGTCGCAAATAAAAGAACGACAGGACTTTAAGTACCCGCCGTTCTATAAGCTTATCAGTGTTTATGTGAAACATAAAGAACTCAAAAATGTCGAGCAACTGTCGCTTGAACTGCAAGCCGTTCTAAAGAAAATCTTTACTCACCGTTGTTCGAAAGTTATCGTTCCTGCTGTCAGCCGTACGCAAAACATGTATATCCGCCAGATAATGCTCAAGATTGAGACGACCGCATCATTTGAGCAAGCCAAACTGAGACTCAAAGAGCAAATAGACTTCTTCCTTAAAATTCCGGTTGGCAAGGGTGGAAGCATCATTGTTGATGTTGACCCTTACTGACAATCTCTATAATTTTCAGCACAACCTGCATTGCTTTCTGTAGCGAAGGCACGGGCAGATACTCGAATCTTGAGTGGAAGTTCTCGCCACCGGCAAAGATGTTGGGGCAGGGCAGTCCTTCAAAACTCAGTCGGGCACCATCTGTTCCGCCACGGATAGGTTGAATCTTTGGTGTAATGTCAAGGTCGTACATGGCCTGCTCAACCAACTCAACTATATGTTTGACGGGTTCAACCTTCTCGCGCATGTTGTAGTATTGGTCCTTGAGAATGATCTCTGCAGTGTTATCGCCATACTCACGATTAACTTTCCTTACCAAATGCTCCATCTCGCGTTTGCGACTCTCGAAACGATGACGGTCGTGGTCGCGAATGATATAATGAAGTGTTGTCTCTTCAACCGTACCTTGCATACCTACAAGATGATAGAAGCCTTCATAGCCTTGTGTATGTTCAGGTGTTTCCCAACGGGGCAGTGTAGCCGCCAACTGATATGCTATACGCATTGAATTGAGCATCTTATGGTAAGCAGAACCCGGATGGACATTTACGCCATGTACTATTATCTTGCAACTTGCAGCGTTGAAATTCTCGTACTCCAGTTCGCCTATGGCACCGCCATCCATCGTATAAGCCCAGTCGGCACCGAATTTCTTCACATCAAAGAAGTCGGCACCGCGACCTATCTCTTCGTCAGGCGTGAAGCCGATGCGTATCTTGCCGTGCTCAATCTCAGGGTGAGAGAGCAGGTGTTCCATGGCTGTAACTATCTCAGCCACACCGGCTTTGTCGTCCGCACCAAGAAGGGTCTTGCCATTGGTAACGATGATGTCCTGACCAATGTACCGTTTGAGTTCGGGATATTGCTCTACTCGCAAAACTATGTTTTCTTTGGCGTTGAGCAAGATGTCTCTGCCTTCGTAACTGCGAACGATACGCGGTTGGACATCTTTGCCTGAAGCATCGGGCGAAGTGTCTAAATGCGCTATAAAACCGATGGTCGGCAGAGGCTTGTCTGTGTTCGACGGAAGAGTTGCCATAATGTAGCCACGCTCGTCTAAATCAACATCCTGCATACCTATTGCTCTAAGTTCGTCGGCAAGGAAACGCGCAAACACGAGTTGTTCGGGAGTAGAAGGGGTTTGCGAAGAATTTTCATCAGAAGTAGTGTGGAAACTTACATACTTCAAAAAGCGTTCAACTATATCCATAATGCAAAATCTTTATTGTTGGAATGATAACAACGCAAATTTACAATTAAAAAATCATTTTTGCAAATTAAGCGAAAAAAATGTATCTTTGTAGAGATTTTTGCAAAAAAAGTGTTTTATATGTTTTCTTTTTTCAAGGATATTGACCGCGAGGCTGTTTTTGAGTGGCTTAAGCGTGTGTTGTGGAACAGATATGCCATTGTTGTTATAGGTTTTCTTATAACTGTAATGTTTGTTGGCAACCACACTGTTTTTTACTTGCATAGAAAAAATCGTGAGATAAAAGAATTACAAAAGGAACTGCGCGATTACAAACAGCAAACAGAATACTATAAACAGGCTCTCAAGCAACTCGGCGACAGCGAGCCGAGCATCGAACGCTACGCACGCGAACACTATTTCATGCACGCTGACAACGAAGATGTTTATGTTATTGAAGAATGAGTACAATTTACCCTCATCCTGAACTTGTTTCAGGATCTTATATTGAGATTCTGACCTTCGTCAGAATGAGGGTGAGATTCTGACCTTCGTCAGAATGAGGGTGAGATTCTGACCTTCGTCAGAATGAGGATTAATACTTTTTTACTATATGAATAGGTTTCATACATATTGGATTTTGGTTTTCGGCATTTTGCTTATTGCCGGAGCAGTAGTAAGTTTTTTTGAACCTTTCGTGGGTTCGTGGTTGTTTGCCGCCGGAACGGCATTGGCGGGAGGGCAGGCTTTTGTATTTGCATTGCAAAACCGAACAGACGATAAGCGTGAGAGTCGCTTGCTGAGACTTAATTTTCTGGCTACGCTTTTTCTTGTCGGTGCCACTTTTATGCTCTTCAGTAATATGAGCGGATGGATAGTGCTCGTGCTTATTTATGCCGTCATTGTCTTTTTCCTTAGTTTTCGCGGAAAAAAACAAAAATAACTATAGTTTGAATATACTATAACATTTATTTGCAAATAAAGAAAAAAATATGTATATTTGCACGATATTCCGTAAAAAAATAACATATTAAAACTATAAATATGACAACATCTGCAAAAGTTCTGACATGGTCGGGCGTAGTAATAGCCTTGACGCTTGGCATTTGGATTTATGTGCATTTCTTTTTCGTGTTCGGCGAAGGTGTCAAAGCCGGCGAACTGAACCGTTTTGTCAAGAAAGGTTGGGTGTTCAAAACCTATGAGGGGCGAATGATTCAGTCGGGCTATAACTCTGAAAATACGCAAGGTACTATTCAGTCCAACGAGTTTGAGTTTTCAGTTGATGACAAGCGTATTGCCGACGAACTGATGCTTGCCGCAGGCAAACATATTCAGGTGCATTACAGAGAATATCGCGGTGCTCTGCCTTGGCGCGGCGTTTCCACTTTCGTGGTTGACAGCATCGTGTCGATAACAGATGAGGAGAGATTGTCGTTTCCGGTTTATTAAAATTTACTATGGTTGATAATTTTGTTCGTATGTTTGAGGACTCGTTTCGTCATAATTGGAACGAGCCTTGCTTTACGGATTATGAAACAAACAAAACCCTGACTTATGGCCAAGTGGCAGAGCAGGTTGAGAAACTGCATATTGTGTTTCAAAAATGCGGTTTGAAGAAAGACGATAACATCGCCCTTATTGGCAGAAACAGCACTAATTGGGCTATCGCATATATAGCAACTATCACTTATGGGGCGGTTATTGTGCCTATCCTGCACGATTTCCACGCAAAAGATGTGCATCACATCTTGCGACATTCCGACTCAAAGTTCCTTTTTTCAAGTGAGGTAATTTGGGATCATCTCGATGAGAACGAGATAGGCGAAGTGCGTGTAGTACTTTCACTTACGGATTTCTCACCATTGTTGGTTCGTATGCCCAAATCAGCATTGTCGGATGCCTCTGACATCGCCCAATCGCTTGAGGGTGTAGAGCAACAACCGGCAGAAGAAAAGGCTTGTGATTTTGCGGGTCTGAGTTTGGACGACCTCTCTCACGATGCTGTGCAGAAAGCTTTTGACGAGAAGTTTGGCGGGGTGTTCCATAAAGACTTGATTCGCTACAACTACAAGGACAATGAGGAACTTGCATCTATCAACTACACTTCAGGCACAACTGGTTATTCCAAAGGTGTGATGACGGCAGGTCGTGCGCTTGCCTCGAATGCCAAGTTCGGACTTGATGAAGGTCTGATAAAGACGGGTAGCCGTTTTGTAGCTTTCCTTCCGTTGGCTCACGCTTACGGGTGCGCTTGGGATTTCCTCGGCAGCGTATGCGGAGGCGGACATACTTGGTTCATCACCAAAGTGCCGACACCTAAAGTGCTGATGAAAGCCTTTGCAGAAGTCAAACCTAACAATATCTTGAGCGTTCCGCTTATCATAGAGAAAATTTACAAAAAGCAGATTTTGCCCATTATAAGCAAACCGTCAATGAACTGGGTGCTGTCGGTTCGTTATTTGGACGAGTTGGTACTCAAGCAGATACGCAAACAACTTGTAGCAGCCTTCGGTGGTGAGTTTGAACAGATCATCATTGGCGGAGCGGCTATCAATGCCGAGGTGGAAGCCTTCTTTGAGAAACTTAAATTCCCCTTTACTATAGGTTATGGAATGACCGAGACAGCCCCGCTTGTTTCGTATGCTCATTGGACGAAGTTCGTACCGCAGTCTTGTGGACGAATCTTGAAATGTATGGAAGCCAGAATTGCCAATCCGAATAAAGAAGGGGTAGGTGAGATTGAGATAAAAGGCGACCATGTGATGCTCGGTTATTATAAGAACGAGGAAGCCACTCGGGCATCTTTTACCGAAGACGGATGGCTCAAGACAGGCGATTTAGGTTTTCTTGACGCTGACCAAAATCTGTTTATCAAAGGGCGTAGCAAGACGATGTTGCTTGGTCCGAGCGGACAAAACATTTACCCTGAAGCCATTGAAGACAAACTCAATAATATGCCTTATGTGCTTGAGAGTATTGTTGTTCAGCGCGATGGCAAACTTGTGGCACTCGTCTATCCTGATATGGACGCTGTTGATGCTGCCGGTTTCACGCAGGCTGACCTGCCACAGGAGTTAGACCATGTGCGCAAGGAAGTGAACCAGCAACTCGCTTCGTTTGAGCAGATAAGCAAGATTGTAGTGCAAACACAAGAGTTCCAGAAAACACCGAAGAATAGTATTAAACGATATTTGTATAGTTGATATTTTTGAATATAATCATCGTCATATTGATTGTTTTGATTGCAGTTATTTTGCTTTCTGTCAGGATTTTGCTTGTGAAAAACGGCTCTTTCCACAGCGAGCATATATCTGCCAACAAGAAAATGCGTGAGAACGGCATCGGTTGTGCCACTTCGCAAGACAGGCAAGCGCAGTGGGACGATAGCCACAAACTCAATGTAAAAGAATTATAAAACCTAAAAAATCATAAATATGAATCGTAACATCATTCTTTATTGTTATTTGGCAGTGCTGACCGTGTTGGTTGTAGTGCTGTCAGTTAAAGTGTTCAGTAAGAAATCGTGCAATCGCACAGAAGGACCGGCCGTTATTGCTAATGTTCAAGACGGTTCAAAGATGCCGGTTGCATACATCAATCTCGACACATTGCTCACTCAATATACCTTTGCTATTGAGGCTAACGACCGCCTTATGAGCAAGCAAGAGTCTGCTCGTGCTACCTTTACAACAAAAGCACGTACTCTGCAAAACGAGATGGCAGATTTTCAACGCAAACTTGAGACGAATGCTTTCCTTAGTCGCGACCGTGCTGAAAAAGAGCAACAACGACTGCTCAAGAAACAACAGGAATTAGAGCAGTTGGAAGACCAATTGTCGCAAGATATACTTGTTGAAAATCAGAAACTTAATAAGCAACTTCGCGATACTCTTGACGCTTTCCTGAAAGAGTATAACGCAAATGCAGGCTATCAGATTATTCTTGCTAATGCTCAAAGCGACAACATACTTCTTGCTCAACCCGGCTACGACATCACACCTGAGGTTGTAAGTGCTTTGAATAAGAGATATACGAAGTAAGACCGCTACGCTGTAATACCGCTTGTAAGATGCCACAGAAAAAGGAAAACATATTCTTCTACAAGCCGTATCTGCCATATTTATTGGTGGATGTGGTCTTGTTATTGAGTAGTTTTGGAGTTGTATTGTGGCTCTTTCCTTTAAGCACGAACATACCATTCCAGAAGTATTGGGTCTTTGCGCTTGTCTTTTCCGGTGTTTGGCTACTTACTTCATATCTCATTCACCGATATGTGGCTGTTCGCTTCCTCAGAGTGCATCATAGTCTGCTACGACTGTTTGCTACTGCCGGTATTGTTTTCGGAGCGATGTGGGGGTATATGGAGTATTTGGGCAAAGACTATAACTATTCCATTTGGGTACTGCTTACTATTTGGCTTATTGTGCTGATTTTCAGTTTTGTCTTTGTCCTTTCAGCCCATGCGTATCGTTATGCGCTTAACATTGAACCCGAGATTGAGCGTCTGCCGGATTTAGGTACTAAGCATGTGCTTTATCCGGCACACCCACTTACTGAAGGACAGAAAGCCAACATACGCCAACTGATAATTGAAAACTCAGGTCGTGGCGTTCTACGGCTGTTAGATAATCAGATTGACCTTTATAGTTCGAACACTCTCTTGCTTCGCACTTCGGAGATATTTAACATTCAGAAAATCAACCCTTATCGCTACGATACCATCATCAACCTTATGCCACTTAACCAGATTCGCGGTATAAACAAGATGTTTGGTATCATCAACGATCGTTTGCCTGAAAACGGCAGACTGCTGATCTGTTTTGAGTCGCAGTCGCAGCAGAAACAGCGTATCTTGCGCTCGTATCCGCCGGTTTTGAACAGGTTGGTATATTTCCTCTTTTATATCTATAAACGCGTTATACCGCGTATGTTCCTTACTTCTCGTATATACTATGATATAACTGAAGGCAAGAATCGTGTGCTCTCGAAAGCCGAAGTGTTAGGACGGTTATGTTATTGCGGTTATGAGATTGAGAGTGAGCGCAAACGAAACGGACTTATTTATGTTGTGGCGCGTCGCAGTTTCCGACCAAAAACTTTCGCACGCCGGTATTATGGAGTGCTCATACAACTGAATCGTGTCGGAAAAGACGGTAAGAAAATCAAGGTCTATAAGTTCCGTACGATGCACCCGTATTCGGAGTTCCTGCAACAGTATATTTATGAGAAATACAGTTTGCAGGAGGGTGGCAAGTTCAAACACGACATCCGCGTCTCGTCGATGGGACGGTTTATGCGTCGTACTTGGATGGACGAGTGGCCTATGTTTATCAACATAATGAAAGGCGAGATGAAACTTGTAGGGGTTAGACCGTTAAGCAACCAATACTTCTCGCTCTACAACGAAGAGTTGCAAAAACAGCGCACTCGTCATAAGCCCGGACTGTTGCCACCTTTCTATGTGGATATGCCAAAGACGCTCAGCGAGATAGAAGCATCGGAAAAGAAGTATCTTGACTTGTGTGAGCAGAAAGGTACACTTAGAACAGATTTTGTATATTTCTGGAAGATATTCTTCAATATCGTTTTCAGACATAAGAGAAGTAATTAGACTAACTTTCCTAAAATGAAAAAATATCTCACTTCGGTCATATCGCTTTTTGTTATGACCGTTTTTTTGTATTCCGAAACAACTACCGCTTTAGAACAAGATTCTGTGCGTGTTTATGAACTGAAAGAAGTTGTGGCGACAGGTACGAAAAACCCGACTGATTCCCGACTTCTGCCACTAACCGTGTCGGTTGTCAAACAAGAGCAGTTGGAAGAGAGACACGAGCAAAACATTCTGCCAACACTGATGCAGACCGTTCCGGGTTTGTTTGTAACTCAGAGAGGAGTAATGGGTTATGGTGTAAGCACAGGCGGTTCGGGGGCTATCTCGGTGCGTGGTATAGGCAGTTCGCCCAACACAGGTATGCTTGTGCTTATTGACGGACTGCCACAGTATGCAGGCTTGTATGGGCATCCTATTGCCGACAACTATCAGACGATGATGACCGAGCGGGTTGAGGTTATTCGCGGTCCGGCATCGCTTTTCTACGGTAGTAATGCGATGGGTGGGGTGGTGAATATCGTTACACGCCAACCTAAACAAGACACTGTTCTTACCAATGTGCATTTGCAAGGCGGGTCGTACTACTCGCTTGAAACAGGCATAACCAATCAAGTCAGACGAGGAAAGTTCTCATCGGCTGTCGGGTTCGATTATAGCCGAACTGATGGTCATCGCCGGAATATGAATTTTGACGAGTACAATGCCTTTGTTCGTTTGGGTTACGATATTAGTCTGAATTGGCGTATGTCGGCTATGGGTAATGTGGCATATTTCAATTCGTCGAACCCGGGAACGGTCAGTAATCCATTGGAAGACAACGATATGCATGTCTTGCGCGGTACGGCTTCGCTGTCAGTTGAGAATGAATATAAGCGTACATCGGGTGCCATAAGGCTCTATTATAATGGCGGACGGCACAAAATTGACGAGGGCTATCAACAAGACGCAGAACCGCAGACGAAGTTTTATTTGCATAACGACTTGATGGCAGGTGTGTCGGTTTATCAAACCGTGGCTATGTTTAGAGGCAACAGAACGACCTTTGGTTTTGACTATCAGCATTTTGGAGGGCATGCTTGGAATCAGAGCAAGGAAATAAAGGGCAAGGTCGGACAAACCGACATCATTCGCAAGACGCAGGTTGAACTTGCAGGATATGTTGATTTCAGGCAAGAGGTGGTATCGTGGTTCTCACTTGAGGCAGGCATTCGTTTCGACTGGCATTCAGGTGCCGGAATGAACTATATTCCTCAGGCAGGTCTGTCGTTCGTGTTGCCCAAAGAAACAGAATTGAAAGCCTTGGTGTCGCGCGGGTTTCGTAGTCCTACCATTCGTGAGATGTATATGTACAAGCCTGCTAATGAGGAACTTCGGGCGGAGAGTTTGTGGAACTATGAGTTGTCGTATAAGCAATCGTTGCTTGATGGACGGTTGCGTCTTGGGGCAAACATTTTCTATCTGCAAGCAAAGGATATGATTTCCACTCAGATGGTTGATGGCAAACCGCTTAATGTTAATACTGGCAAACTCAGAAACGCCGGAGCAGAAGTGGAGATACGATACAACATTATAAAAGGACTAACCGTGTATGGCAATTATAGTTATCTGTATATGAAGAATGTTCAGTTGGCAGCCCCTGCGCATAAACTCAATATAGGAGTACTGTATCACCACCAAAAGTTCAAAGTAGGTACTGATTTTCAGTATGTTGCAGGACTATATACAGCTCTTAAAACCAATACTCAGGAGGCTCAAAAAGAGAACTTCGTACTTTGGAACGCACATGTTGATTACCGCATCTGGCGGGGGCTGTGGGCGTATGTCAAAGTTGATAACCTTTTTGGGCAGCGATACGAAATAAATGCCGGCTTCCCAATGCCGAGAACAACGGTTTTTGGCGGACTGAGTTGGACCTTTTGATAATTAGAAATGAGGAATGAGAAATGCACTTTTGAGAATCATATTCTCTCAAGTGCATTGCTTTCTACCCATCCGCGATAGTCTGCAACCGTTATTTCATACCAGTTTCCGACGGCAGAGTGAATCGTTACTTTCGTTCCTTCGTGCAGCACAAAAAGGTCGTTGCCCGACTTGTCGGGACTGCTCTTGGCATTCACTATACCTTTCATAATGATGGCCTGTTGCCGTTTGGTGGCTTTGTTGTGAAGCGTGGCAGCATTGGCTGTGCATACGATACAGAGAAGCAGACTTATCCAAGCCGAGTGGAAAGAGAGTTTGCGTCCCCAAAGTGGTGTCAGGAAGAAATAGAGCATAAGTACGATAAGGAAAACAACGAAAAACACTACGCTTGCCACTGTCCAAGTGTTCTCGCTCAAGAGGTTGCTTACCCATTTTGCCCATTCAACGAGGAAGAATGAAGGTTTCTCTTCGATGTTGTCAACAATCTTCTGTTGGGCGAATATAAGGTTGAACTGCGCATCTTTGTTGTGCGGGTCAAGACGAAGGGCACGCTCGTAATGAAGTATGGCTTTGCCAAGTTCGCCTAACTTGAAATAGGTGTTGGCAACATTGTATTCAAGAGGTGATGACGGTTTTTGCGTGAGCATATCTTCGTAGATAAGCAGTGCTTTTTCGTATTCGCCTTGAGCATAGAGTTCGCCGGCTTCCTGTTCTTGTGAGAAAAGGGTTAGCGAGAAAAGCGAAAAAACGCATAAAATCCAATATCTAATAGCGTTAGCGGTCTTTGTTCCAATAGCGTTAGCGGTCTTGATTCTAACAGCGTTAGCGGTCATAGTATTTCCTTTCATAATTTTTTTGTTTCAAGTTGTTCGATTATATCTGCCGTTTGGTCGTAAAGTGTCTGCATCTGATGGCTGTCAGCCGAAGGTGCATAACGCGCGAACTGCGCATCGTCCAAGGTCTTGCCAAGTTGTTGCAGAATATCTTGTGAGATATTTTTCTCTGTAAGTATCTGTATGATATTCTGTCGGTTGAGGTCGGCGGTTGCTATGCCGAGACGGTCGCTCAGGTAGCCTATGAGTGCGCGTTCGATCTCTTCATAGAAGGCTGTCTTGTCGCCTTTCTGAAGCAGTTGTCGTGCGTTTTTGAGTCGTTTCTGTACCACTTTTCCTGCTCTCTTATACTTCATTCGGCGTATGTCTGCCCGCTCTTTGAGTTGGTGGCGGAAGGCAATGAAAAGAATGATGGCAATAAGCAGTGGCACAAGGAAACAAAGCAAGTAGGGTAGTGTGCCGAAAACGAGCAAAGGCTTTTTATGTTCAGGCATCGAACCAGTGTAGATATATCTTATGTCAGTACCTAACTGCTTGATATTCTCTTTGTTGACTGCAATGTTGGTGCTTACTGTCGTTTGGTCTTCTGCGCCGCGCTCAACATTGAGCGTGTATGGTTGTGTGGCAAGTGTCTGATACTGACCAGTCTTAGTGTCGTAGTAGGAGAACTTAACCGAAGGTATCGTAAACTCTCCCGTGGCACGGGCAATAGCGAGATATTCGATTGTTTTTGAGCCTGTTATGCCACTTGTAGTAGTCTTGAAGTTGTTGTTTACTTTCGGGTCATACACTTCGAAGCCTTCAGGGAAATCGACGCTTGGTGTTTTGACAAGTTTTAGATTGCCGGTGCCTTTTATAGTGAGCGTCAGTGTTACGGCTTCGTTGGCTTTGAGCGAATTGGTACTTATCTTACTGTCCATGCTGAACTGCCCAACGCCACCTAAGAAACCTTCAGGTTTGCCGGCGGGCAAAGGTTTGGCGTGAATAGTTATGCCGGGGGCTGTCAGTTGCTTGGTATAGTTGGTATAGGAGCCGAAGAAATCGTCGAAGATACTGCGTACTTGTGCTCGGTTCTGCACGCGAATGATGGCTTCGAAACTTGCGGGGTCAATCTGCAAGTCGCCACTATGTTGCGGATAGAGCAGGGTTTGATAGAGTACGGCGGTGTTGTAGTTTCTGCCGTTGTAGTGTTCCAGTTCGGTTTGAATCTGACCTAAATCAATCTCTTGCTTGAGGAAACCTGTGAACTCAGGTATCTTGGTGTTGTTGGTAAATTGCGAAACATCAACACCTGCGAAATACAGTTTGTACTGCAAAAGCAGACATTCCTGTTCTGAGACGGTGGTTTTCGTTACGAGTGTGCGTATGAAGATATTGTCTTTCGAGATAGAGCCACCTGCGTCTTGCATCTGTTGGCGCTCGGCTTGTCCTGTTGAGCCGTTGTCGGCAGGTTGGTCGGGTGGTAAGACTTCAATCTTTAAGCCGGTGGACTGATATTGCGTTTTGCCGACCATGATTGTGGCTGCCGGAATGGTGAATGTGCCGGTCTCGTTGGCAAGCAAGGTATAGGTATAGGTCTGCGTGTAAGAGGTGGTCATGTCGCCATTGACCATCGAGATGTTGGTGGATGTTGACGAATACGGTCCGGCTAACACTTCGAAATTGGGCATGTCAGGCGCACGAAGGTCTTTGCTTCGCTGGTTGACCGTGTAGGTTAGTTGGAAAGGTCTGCCCTGTACCACTTGCTTGGGTGCGGAGGCAGTGAAACTCACATCTTCGGCAAAAACGCTTAAGATGCTGAAAAGTAGAACTATTAAGGTTGCTGTTTTTCTCATTTCAGTTATTTTTTTCCAAAGGCTGATGCCTTTCTGAGTTGACGAAAGTTGTGTTCATTACCAAAGGCTTACGCCTTTCTGAGTTGACGAAAGTTCTTTGATTACCAGTCTTTTTCGACTCTTTTTGTTTTGCCGCCTTGTTGGCGTTGCATATTTTCCATTGTCTGTTGTTCGTCTTGCTCAAGTGCTTGCAGGATTTGTTCGGCAGTCTGTTTGTCCATATCGTCGTTGTCGGATTCTTCGGCTTGCTGCATCTCTTGTTGTTCTGCGTTTTGAGTTGAGTCGTTTTGTTGCTGTTGTTGCTCTTTTTGCTCGCCTTCTTTTTGTTCGTCGTCCTGCTGGTCTTGCTGTTGCTCTTGTTGCTGACCTTCAGCCACTTGAAGCATCTGCATGGCTTTGACGAAGTTATATCTCGTCTCGTCGTCGTGCGGGTTCAAGAGCAGACTCTCACGGTAGTTGCGTGCCGCTTCGGCATAATTACCTTTGGCGTATTCCGTATTGCCGATATTGTGCAGGAGGTGGGCTTGTTGCAGTTTATTGTCGGAGTCAGCGTACTTTTTTGCTTGCAGGTAGGCATTTTCAGCGTCTTCGGCTTTCTCTTGTTTGAAAAGCGAGTTGCCGAGGTTGTAGTGAGCATAGAAGTTTTGCGTTGCCTTGTCGATGACACGCCGATAGCCGACTTCAGCATCGGTGTATTGCTCTTTTTCGTACAACTTATTGGCTTTCCTCAAGCCGAAATAGCCTTCAGGCATAGTGCGTTGATAAAAGCCTAAAGCCAATAAAAGCAATGTTGCCAAAATGATTAGCAGAATGCTGTATATGAGTAATGTTTTAGGATTATTTGGTGTTTTCATTGTGCTTGTATTTGTTGTTTCCAATCACTGAAAATATCTATTTTGCTCAGTCGCTTGTTCTTACGGTTGAACACGAAGAAATCTATAACGAGCAGTATGATAGCAAGTAGTACGAACGACTGATACTGTTCGTTATATTCCGTATAAACAGTATCTTCGATGTCTGCTTTTGATAGTTTGTCCACTTCGTTTTGTATGGCACGCAGGGCGGTATTGGTGTTGTCGCAATGTATATAGATTCCGTTAGCGGCGGCTGCCACATCTTGTGCCATCTGTTCGTTGAGTTTGGTAATAACGACATTGCCTTGCCGGTCTTTGCGGAAGCCGTTTGTTCCCGGTACGGGTATGGGTGCACCGTCGGTCTTTCCTATACCCACCATGATGATTTCTATTCCTGCTTCTGCCGCCTGCTTTGCCATGTCGAGTGCTTTCTGTTCGTGGTCTTCACCGTCGGTGATGATGACCATCAGTCGCGAGGCTTCAGAGCGGTTTTGTCCGAAGGCGCGCATACCTGTTTGTATAGCTTCGCCGATGGCAGTACCCTGTGTGCGAACAAGGTCAGGCGAAATCTGGTTGAGGAACATCTTGGCTGACACATAGTCGGCAGTTATAGGCAGTTGTATGTACGCTTCGCCTGCAAAGACTATAAGTCCGATACGGTCGTCGCGGAGTTGCTCTATAAGTTTCGACAACAGTTGTTTGGCGCGTTCTAACCGGTTGGGTGCCACATCTTCGGCGAGCATGGAGTTGCTGACATCAATAGCGAGCATGGCCTCTATGCCCTGACGCTTGATTTTCTGCTCTTTAGTGCCGTACTGTGGTCGTGCCAGAGCAACAACGATAAGCACGAAAGCCAACAACTCGAGTATGAATTTTATGATAGGTCTTGTATGTGAGGCGTGAGGCATAAGCTCTGCAACAAGTTCTTTGTCGCCAAACTCAAGTAACTGACGGCGTTTGTGGCGCGTGTATAAGTAGAAAGCCACTGCCAGCACCGGCACCAAAAGTAGCCACCACAACATCTCTATTTGTGCAAAACGGAACATCGAATATAGTTAATATTTAATACTTAATAATTAATATTTTTTTTATTGGGCGATTGTACGGAGTACAAAACCGCGCAAAGTTATCTCACAAAGCAAAAGCAGCATTGCCCAAAGGATAAACGGCGAGAAGTTTTCTTGTTTCTTAGATATCTCGCGGACACGGATTTTCGTCTTTTCCATCTGGTCAATTTGTTCGTAGATGCGCTTGAGCGAAGCATTGTCGGTAGCACGGAAATACTCGCCGCCGGTCTGGTCTGCCACTTGCCTAAGGGTCTGTTCGTCGAACTCGCCGGAGATAGTGGCATACTGTACTCCGATAGGCGTCTGATAGGGTATTCTCGCTTGTCCGCGACTGCCAACACCAATAGCGTATATCCTTATGCCAAACTGATTGGCTATTTTAGCAGCGGTGAGCGGGTCGATGTCGCCGGCGTTGTTTGAACCGTCGGTGAGAAGTATGATGACTTTAGATTTTGTCGGACTGTCTTTCATACGATTGACGGCATTGGCAATACCGAGTCCGATAGCCGTTCCGTCTTGTATCATACCGAACTTGACGGAGTTGAACAAGTTGATGAGCACGGCATGGTCGGTAGTGAGCGGGCATTGAGTGAAACTCTCGCCTGCAAAAACCACAAGTCCGATGTTATCGTTTACGCGGGCATTGATAAACTCAACTGACACAATCTTAGCGGCTTCAAGACGATTAGGACGGAGGTCTTCGGCTTGCATTGTGCCGGAGATGTCGAGTGCCATCATAATGTCGATACCTTCTGTTTGCTCGGAATGCCAATGGTCGGTCAGTTGCGGACGGGCAAGTCCGATGGTGAGTAGTAGCAAGGCTGCAACACGAAGCAGGAAGGGCAGGTGTAACATATAGATACGCACCGACTTTGGCTGACCTTTGAATGAATCCGTGCCGGATATCTGCAGGCTTGCATCTGCCTTACGCATCTCTACTATGTACCAAACAATAATTGGTATAAGTAGCAGTAATAGCCAAAAATATGCTGGGTTTTGAAACGACATCTTTATTTAGTTGATATTTAATAGTTAATAGTTAATATCCCGTTGAGGAACAAATAATAGTTAATATCTCGTTGAGGATGAAAACATTTCTCAGGCGGTTTTGCTTTCAGTATTCAAATTCTCGTTTTCGGTCGGTTGAGTGTTTTCTTGTGCATTGTTTGTTTCTGGTTCTTTTGCGGGAGTTGTTTCTTTCACAAATGAATAACTGAAATCAAGCATTTGTTCGTTCTCGTCGGGTGTTGAGCGCCATTTGGCAAACTTCACTAAATCTGCAAGTTGAAGCATTTGCCTTAGTTGTTGCCAGAGGTTTTTCTGTTCGCCTTGCATCTTCTTTTCGAGTCCTGCCACTATCTCGCCTGAGGTCTGTTGCTGACTACTAACTTCGTATCTGCCTGCAATATACTCTCTTAGGACATCCGTAAGGTCGCTATAATAGCGTTTTTCTTCACCCTGCTGCCATACTTTCTGTTCTTTTATGGCATCAAGTTTCTCAAGTGCCACTTCCTCGCAAGGGCGTTGTGGTTCATTTTTTACAGGTAAATCAACGCCTTTACTTTGATGTATTTTTAAGAACTTAACGAGGTAATACACACCCCACGAACCAACCACAACAGTAAGCACAAGAAGCAATGCCCACAAGGTCCATTTAAGCCATGGTGTAGGCATATTCACTACCGGCTTAATGTCGGTTATGGCATTTGTAGTGTCAATGGCAAAAGGCTGTATGACATTAAGTGTCATAGTGTTAGAGTAGGCAGTATCGCCTGTCGGTTCGCCTTGTGAATTTTTGACGACAAAGGGTTGTTCGTTCAAGAGGAAGAGCGAGTCAAGAAACGAAGTGATGGTATAGTCGCGCTCGTAGAGAGTGAGGTTTTTCTTCTTTGAAGTTTTGACTTCTGTTTGACTGACTATCTCCACACCTTTCTGCCATTCGTCGCCCAAAACGGGGAACTCCACTTTCTCACCGTCGGTGGTTTGGGCTGTGATATGCAGGTTGGTCTGGTCGCCTATCTTGAGGGTTGTAGAGTCGATATTGGCAGTAATGCTGACGCTTAATAATATAGCAAGTAAAGTATTCATACTGTTTATCTGAAAAGTCGTCTTAATGCTTGAACATAATCTTCGTCGGTACGCACTTCAACGGCATGCACACCTGTTTTGGTGGTAAGGTCGTTGAGGTTCTGCTGTTGTTGGAGCCATTTGTTGTGGTACTGCTCTCGTGTCTGCAGGTTGGCTGTATCAATCCAGATGCGCTGTTCTGTCTCAGCGTCCTTGACTTTCAAAAGTCCTACATCGGGTAACTCCGAGTCGCGACGATCGTAGATTTGAATAAGGTGCAGATCGTGTTTATTGGCTGCAATAACGAGCGGGTGGGCGAAGAGCGTTTTCTGATTTATCTGTGGCAGGAACTTCGGGTCCATCATGTCGGAGATAAGAAACGCCGTTGTACGCCTTTTTTGTGCGTTGGTAAAGTACTGCAAGGCAAGCGAGATGTCGGTACCCGTTTGTGAAGGCTGAAAATCAATCAGTTCGCGAATGATATGCAACACATGTTTGCGTCCTTTTTTTGCCGGAATGAACTTTTCTATTTTGTTGCTGAAGAAAAGTACTCCCACCTTGTCGTTGTTTTCAATGGTTGAGAAAGCGAGCGTAGCCGCCACTTCTGCCATCATGTCGCGTTTTGTCTGACTTATGGTACCAAACTGACGACTGCCTGACACATCAATGAGCAACATAACGGTGAGTTCTCGCTCTTCTTCAAACACTTTGATGTAAGGTCTGTTCAGTCGGGCTGTTACATTCCAGTCGATGAGCCTTACATCGTCGCCCTGCTGATACTCACGCACTTCGGCAAACGACATACCGCGACCTTTGAATTGGCTGTGGTACTCGCCTGCGAAGATGTTGCGCGACAGACTGCGTGTCTTTATCTCAATCTTCCGAACTTTCTGTAGTAATTCTTCAGATGTCATTTTGTTAGTTATAATTTATAGATTAGGGCACTTCAACCTTGTTAAGTATCTTTGTAACAATGTCTTCGGTAGAGATGTTTTGTGCTTCTGCTTCGTATGTAAGTCCGATACGGTGGCGCAGAACATCGTAGCAAACGGCGCGTACATCTTCCGGAATAACATAACCACGGCGGTGTATGAAGGCGTATGCACGAGCGGCAAGAGCCAAGTTGATACTTGCACGGGGAGAACCGCCGAAACCTATCATCGTCTTGAGTTCGTCGAGTCCGTATTGGCTCGGGAAACGGGTTGCAAAAACGATATCAACGATATATTTCTCTATTTTTTCGTCGATATACACTTCGCGAACGATGGCTCTTGCTTTCTTTATATCATCGGTTGAGAGTATGGGCAACACTTGTTTTCTTTCGCCTGTAATGTTCTGACGGATAATCTGTTGCTCTTCCTCTTTCTTTGGATAACCGATAATCACTTTGAGCATAAAACGGTCGGTCTGTGCTTCAGGCAACGGATATGTACCTTCTTGTTCTATTGGGTTTTGCGTTGCAAGTACGAGGAATGGGTCGTCCAAGCGGAAGGTCTCGTCGCCTATGGTTACTTGTCGTTCCTGCATGGCTTCGAGCAGTGCTGATTGGGCTTTTGCCGGAGCACGGTTGATCTCGTCTGCGAGTACGAAATTTGCGAATACCGGTCCGCGTTTGATACTGAAAGTTTCGTTTTTCTGCGAGTATATCTGTGTGCCGGTAATGTCCGCAGGCAGCAGGTCGGGAGTGAACTGAATACGGCTGAATTTGCCTTTTACCAACTCAGCCAAAGTCTTGATTGCTAATGTCTTTGCAAGTCCCGGAACACCTTCCAGAAGGATATGTCCGTCGCTTAAAAGACCTATAAGCAGACTTTCAACAAGATGTTTCTGTCCTACGATAACTTGGTTCATGCCCATCATGATGGCATCTACAAACGAACTTTCGCGTTCAATACGCGCTTGAAGTTCCCGAATATCAACTTGATCCATTGTTTTTATTTTGGTTTTTAGAGTTATTTCTTTATTCAGTAATTCATTTTGCAAAATGTGTGCCAAAACTGCATTATAATTAACGAAAACGGCAAAAAGTAAATACTGTTTGCAGATTTAATCTTTTTGCCGTTTGAAAAATAATTATTTTGTCGTTTTTTCGCTCTACTTGAACAATTTTGGCAGGAACAGAATGAGGTAGTCGCGCCAGTTGCGCCATTCGTGTCCGCCTTCCGAT
Source organism: Paludibacteraceae bacterium (assembly GCA_017480285.1). GTDB lineage: Bacteria > Bacteroidota > Bacteroidia > Bacteroidales > Paludibacteraceae > Colicola. Next base: position 44,442 of record JAFVAX010000105.1, read on the forward strand.
TCGTGATAGACGAAGGGGTAATGTTTGTCGGTCAGGTATTGGCGGTAAAGTGTGTTCTCTTCAAATAAAAAGTCGTCTTTGCCGATGGCTATCAGATAGAGTTTCGGGCATGTCTGGAACTGTCGTGCCAAGTCTTTTTCCACTCGCTGATAAACCTTAGGTGTCTGTTTGTCAGCAGGAAACGAGAGTGTCGGTATGCGCTCGAATTGATTGTCCCGACGAAGCATATAGACTGCCGAGAAAAGTCCGACATAGTCAAAGAGTGCGTTGTAGTAGTGGCTTATGTGCATAGCGTGAAAGCCACCACGCGACAGACCTGCAATAGCGCGGCTGTTCTTTTTGGTTATTGTTCGGAAATGGCGTTCTACGAAGTTCATCAGTTCGCCGAACTGAAGTTCAAACTGTCCGTCTTGTAACTGTTTGGTCAGCACGGGGTCGGCTGAGTTTTGGTTGCTTATCTCTATGTCGTAAGCGGGACTTGCCGTTTGCCACATGTTAGAGTTTGGCATTACGATAATCATCTCCTTGCACTTGCCTTCTGCTATGAGGTTGTCGGCTATCTGCTGCGCGCGTCCGAGTTCTGTCCATGCGTCTTCGTCGCCACCTGTACCGTGAAGCAGATAGAGAACGGGGTAGTAGTCGTTGCTCTCAAAATACGATGGTGGCAGATAGACGCAAAGGCGACGCTGTGTGCTACCGCAGTTGTAGAAAGTGTGCAATAGAGAACCGTGTTTCGGGGCTTTGTCGAGCAAGAGATTGGCATTTGCGCCTTCAACGACAAAGAAATTCATCGTGCGGGTAATATCGCGCATACGATGAAGGTTCTCTGTATCAACAGTTTCCGTACCATCAACAATGAAAGTGTAATCGTACAAACCTTCTGCGAGCGGATGGGTTTGATAGTGCCAATTGCCGTTATGGTTGGTCATATCACATCTCTGTCCGTCAAAACGAACGCTGACAGAGTGAGCCGAGGTGTTGTGATAGGAGAAAAATGCCGACTTGTCAGGCTTCACTTCTACTTTGGCGGATAATGCCACTGCCATACTCAGGCAGACGGCTGTTATGATACTTTTTTTCATACGGCTGTTGGGGTTAGTTAGTTGACACGGAAACGGGTATTGCCTGTTTTGAAGAAATCGACAATCTGCTTAGCGGCTGCTATACCTGCATTGATGTTGGCTTCTGCTGTTTGTGCACCCATCTTTTTCGGGGTAGAGAAATAGCGGTCGGCAAACTTATCAACGAACTGTTCGTGGGCAGCGGGCATGATGTCGGTCAGATATTTCAAATCAGTGCGTTCTGCCATGAGTTGCAACAAGTCGTCTTCGTTGATAACTTCCTTGCGGGCGGTATTGACGAGTATGGCACCTTTAGGCATGAGGCTTATAAGATGGCGGTTGATGCTTTTTTTCGTTTCTTCGGTGGCCGGTATATGTAGCGATACGATATTGGCCTTCTCGTAGAGATCTTCGGCTGAATGAACGGGCTCGACATTAGCATCTAACATAGCGGAGTCCGGGCAATAAGCATCAAAAGCGATGACCTTCATTCCGAAGCCTTGTGCTATGCGTGCCACATTACGCCCTACATTGCCAAAAGCGTGAATACCAAGCGTTTTTCCTTTGAGTTCTGTTCCTGACGCACCATTGTAGAAGTTACGCACGGCATAAACCATCAAGCCCAGTGCCAGTTCGGCAACAGCGTTGGAGTTTTGTCCTGGAGTGTTCATTGCCACTACATTATGTCGTGTGGCGGCATCAAGGTCGATGTTGTCGTAACCGGCTCCGGCACGCACTACAATCTTGAGTTGACGGGCAGCGTCAAGCACTTCGGCATCTACTTTGTCGGAACGGATGATGAGAGCATCAGCATCACTGACAGCATCAAGAAGTTGCTTTTTTTCTGTATATTTCTCAAGCAGTGCGAGTTCAAAACCGGCTGCTTCTACTACACTACGAATACCATCAACTGCCACTTTGGCAAATGGTTTTTCGGTTGCAACAAGAATTTTCATAGTATCTAATAATGTTGTTAATTCTATTGTTTTGCCTTTTATGTGAGTTACAGGCAGGATATAAGAATAGCCCATAGCAATTCACAATTTACAATTCACAATTTACAATTTGCGTTCGTATTCCTTAATACATTCAACAAGTGCACGGACGCCTTCTATGTCCATTGCGTTGTAGAGCGAAGCACGGAAACCACCAACAGAGCGGTGCCCTTTCACTCCGACCATACCTTTCTCTGACGCAAACTTGAAAAAGTCGTCTTGCAAATCCTGATACTCAGGTTTGAGAACAAAACACAGGTTCATACGCGAGCGGTCTTCCTCTTTGGCTGTGCCGACAAAGATTTTCGAATGGTCGATGCAATCATAAAGCGTAGCGGCTTTCTCGATATTGCGTTTCTCTGCAGCCTCGACGCCACCGTTTTGTTTGAGCCAGCGAAGTGTGAGCATTGCGCTATATATAGGCAGAACGGGTGGGGTATTGAAAAGCGAACCGCCATCGATATGTGTGCGATAGTCGAGCATAGTAGGTATATGACGACTAACCTTGCCTAAGATGTCGTTCTTTATGATAACGAAAGTAACGCCTGCAGGAGCAAGGTTCTTCTGTGCACCACCATAGATAATGCCATATTTGCTTACATCAATAGGACGCGAGAGAATATCTGACGACATATCGGCAACGAGTGTTACTTGTCCTTTTTTCTTGTATATATCAGCCAACTTGCTGTCCGACAGTTCTGTACCATAGATGGTGTTGTTGGTAGTGATATGGAAATAGTCGGCATCTTGAGGCACTTCGTAGTCGGTTGGGATGAAAGTGAAGTTTGCGTCTGCCGAACTTGCCACTTCTACGGCTTCCCCAAAACCTTTGGCCTCTTTGAGGGCTTTCTTTGCCCAAACACCTGTGTTGAGATAAGCGGCTTTCTTCTCAAGCAGATTGAACGGTACCATGCAGAATTGCAGACTTGCACCACCACCGAGGAAGATAACTGAATAGCCATCTGGTATTCGGAGCAGTTCTTTCATAAGGGCAACTGCTTCATCCACAACTGGTTGGAAATACTTGGCACGGTGTGATATTTCAAGAAGGCTGAGTCCTTCGCCTTGAAAATCAAGCACGGCGTCGGCTGTTTGGCGAATCACTTCTGCCGGCAATATGCTCGGACCGGCATTGAAATTATACTTTTTCATAATTCTGTTATTTTAATTTCACTTTGCGCTTACGCGCAAAGCAGTTAACGAAAGTTCCACTTATGTTGCGTTTACGCGCAAAGCAGTTAACGAAAGTCTAATGTATAAAGTATGGCTTCGGCTTGGCGGAGCGGGTTGCGTTTTTTCTTGCCACTTGCGTAAATATAAACTTCGGTTGTTACAACTCGCTGTCTCTTTGTGTCAAGTCGGTTGAGTTGCACAAAAGGTCCGCCCATTGACTCGCCGTCCTCCATCCGCCATAGTCCGCGTATCTCCGCACAATAGGCACTATCAACAAGTTTCTCGGTATATTGTGGTGGAAAAATACGATATTCGGTAGTCATATACGACCCGTCGATACCCCCATGGACGCGCTCGTGCATAACGCTGTCGCGCTTATTAAGAAGGGCTTTTTCCGTGAAGGCATCGTTGCTGACAAAGGGGTAGGAATAAACAATCAAATCGCGTCTTATACCACCATTGTCGGCGGCACACCAGAAGAAAGAGGTGTCAGACTGAAGCAGCAAATAGTCAGACGGCACGAAGATGTCGTAGCCTTGAGTCTGTTGAAGGGCTTGTCGGGCCTCACGGTTGGTGTAAGACCTTAAGAACTTGCCCTGTCTTTCCAACTCCTGTTTTACAAAATAGTCTTCAATACGCTTGCCGTAATGCGTTAGAACGAACATCAGTGAGTCAGCCGAAGGGGCTTGAATACGGGCAAGTGCCTGCGGACGAGAGTAATAGTCTTTGTAGAAAAGCAGGCGGGATTTGGTATATTTTTCCGGATTGACATCGCAAACGAGCACATTGCGTACCGGTTTGAGCAAATCATCGAAATAGCGTGGAGCGACTTGTGAGACGGAGAACACCGGTTCCATCTGTGGCAGACAAGGCATGTCGTGCCCTAAATAGTGTTTCAGCGTATCGCCTATTTCGCCTTTCCAGAGGTCGTTGTCAACAACTATGAGCAATTCGTAGATACTGCCAGTAGCGGTTACGCGGGTCGTGCCGTCGCCTTTGCAGGAAACGAGAAACAACGGCAATAAGAGTAGGCAAGTAAGCGATGTTTTTATAATGTTTTTCATTAAAGTGGGTTTTTCATTAAAGTGGGTTTTTCATTAAAGTGGGGTTTTCATTGAAGTAGAGTTGGCGTTTTTTGTTGTAATATTTTTTGACTTTTTGCTTACGCAAAAAGCAGGAAACGAAATCTTTGAATCTTTGAATTTTTGAATCTTTGAATCTTTGAAACTTTGAAACTTTGAAACTTTGAATCTTTGAATAATAAGATTTATCTTATCAAATTTATATCTCCTTTGAGGTGGAATTTCTGGTCGTCGGCACCACGGGCACGGACAACATAGAAATATGCTCCTTCGGCAGCAGGTTTGCCACCGATGCGTCCGTCCCAACCTTTGGCAGGGTCGGTGCTGTGATACACTTCGTGTCCCCAACGGTTATACACCCATATATGGAACTCAACGATACTTATATATCCCACGCGGAACTCATCGTTCACACCGTCGCCATTCGGGGTAAAGACATTGGGAACCAACAGTTTGCTCACATTAGTAGATATCGTTACTTCGGTACTGTCGCTTTTGCAAGTGCCGTTTGAGACTACAGATGTAACACGGAACTGCCCCGTCTCACGGAAGGTGTAGCGGATTTCTTCGTCGTGGCGTTCAACAATGAGTTGTGTGCCTTTGTATATTTTCCAATCAAAAAAACGAACGGCGGGGGTAGGGTTTGACTTAAACAGTATCTCCATAGGTGCAGAGCCTGTTATCTGGTCTTCCTCCTGCGGTCGTCCGGGTTCGTTCAGTTTGTTAGGGTTGTCCGACTCACGGATAGTGGTTATATGTGTCAGATGTTGAGCCACTTTGACGGGGTCTATTGTGTTTGAGCAGAGCGGTTGGCTCTCGCTGATGCCGAGTTGTTCTGCCCAGATGTCTGTAAGACAATAAGATGTGCTATCGGTGGACGCATCCACATACATTGACTCGCGTACATCTATGGTTCGTTCAGCAATAGAGTCTGTCCAAGTCTTTTCCTCTTCGCTCCAAGTGAGGTCGTGAAACGACAGTTTGGCTTTGTGGGTGATGCTGTGTTCCACAAGCAGAGTGTCGAGATATGTCAGTTCGTCAAGTTGTGGCAAAATAAGATGCACTTGTTCGCAGGGGAGTGCATTGTCTTGTTCGGCTCTTAGAGCGACATTCTTTAGGAAATGTTTGGAATAGTCAATAACCCAATAACTGCCTTTTTTCTTGCCGTTTTCCCAAAGTGTATAGCCTTGTCTATCTTCCGGCAGAAGCGTTTCTGCACCGGTGCCGGACTGCAGGTCGTTGCCGTTGAAATCGCGCCATACAAAGGCAGAATCGCCAGTGTAGGTCAGTTCGGCTTGATTGATTGATGAAAACAGAAGTATGCTGTCAACCCCTTGAAACTTGCCACCGTTATAGACTATATGTTTGCCGTTTATACTTATAGCCAAAGCGTTGAGAGCAAATGTGGTCAGCATTGATAATATTAAAACCGGTTTTGGCATATTGGAATTTTTCAATTTTGGCTTTTGGACTTTTTGCTTACGCAAAAAGCAGAAAACGAAATCTTCGAATTTTTGAATCTTAGAATCTTAGAATCTTCGAATCTTTGAATTTTTGAATTTTTGAATTTTTGAATTACACCTTTAGGTGTATAGTCCTCCATTTATGGATATACATTCGCCTGTTATGTAACTTGCAGCGGGTGAGGCGAGGAAGCCCACCAGTTCTGCCACTTCTTGTGGCGACCCGAAGCGATTGAGGGGTATTTGTTTTTTCAGGGCTTCTGCGTCAAGTCCGTCAACCATGTCGGTTTGTATGAACCCGGGTGCAACGGCATTGACGGTAATGTTCTTCTTGCCTATCTCTTTGGCAAGGGCTTTGGTAGCGGCTATAAGTCCGCCTTTGGCTGCAGAGTAGTTGCATTGTCCGGGCAGCCCTGTCATTCCTGAAAGGGAGGCTATGTTGATAACTCTGCCGTTCTTTTTGCGTATCATTGAAGCCACGAGCGGACGGGTTACATTATAGAACGAGAAAAGGTTGGTGCGAAGCACATGCTCAAAGTCATCGGGGTTCATCCATACGAGCAGGTTGTCTTTCCTTATGCCGGCATTGTTGACAAGTACTTCTATATAATCGTCGGGGTGAGCGGCTTGCCATTGTTGCAGAGCCTGCTCTGTCTCGTCGTGATTGCTGACATCAAACTTCATCAGTTCGCCGTCGGAACCTGCCTCGCGGATATGTTGCAGTGTTTCTTCTGCGGCTTCGTCGTTAGACTGATAATTGATTAAAACGAAATAACCCATTTGGGCAAGTTTCAAAGCAACAGCGCGACCTATTCCGCGACTGCCACCGGTTACTAAAGCATATTGCATCGAATTGTAGTTTTTTTTATATTGTTTATTGTTTATCTAATTTCTTACAAATATACGATTTTTTTTGATAAAATACAAATCTATTTCATTTGTTTAGTTCTAAATCGTCTAAAATGACTTCTTTTCCCAAAATGTTTTTCGCTGTCAGGAAAGCCGTTGCTGTAACACCCAAAATGCCGTGCATACACAGGTGCTGACCTGTCAGGAAAAGATTTGGTATGGCTGTTTTGGGTGAGATAATGGTAGTAAGCGGACTTCTGAAGTCTTTGAGTGTGCCGAAGGCATTGCCTCTTTCTGCGTTGGCATAGTGGCGGTAGGTAAGCGGTGTGCTCGTATAGACCTTATCTATAGCGTTTCTAAGGTTTGGTATGTGCTGTTCTGCAAGCGTGAGGCACTGCTCTGTAAGTTGTTGTTTGAAAGCGACATAACTCTCACCGCGATGCCCTTGTCGGGTGTTTTCCCAAGGCTGTATCTGCTCGTAGGTGAGTGGGGTGAGCAGGTCTAATTGTGAGATATATTCCGAGCCGTTTTGAGGCACATATTCGCTTACGAGTACTACATTCACTTTGTCGGTTTTGAGTTCCCAAAAGTCAGTGTTTTCTTTGGCAATGACATAATTGAAGTTGCTGTATTTCACACAGTTGGGTTTGAGCCTTATGTTGGCTGTGAACATTCCGTAAGTAAGTGGCAGGCTCTGTATGCGTTTGCGGTATATGCCGTGAATAGCACTGCCTTGTTTGTCGAGTAGTGCCATTGTCTGAGCCGGTTGTATGGCTGAGACGAGCAGGTCAAGCGGCACTGTTTCTTTGTCGTTGACGCAAACAGAAACGATGCGTCCTCCTTGTTCGTTGATTTTTGTGACGGTTGAGTTGGTAAGTACTTGTCCGTCAGACTGTTCTATCTGCTCTTTGAGCCGGTTAGCAATTTGCATACCGCCACCTTCTATTCTATATGCTGATTGCACAAACGAGCCGAACTGTTGTGCCCAGACATAAAGCGGGGTGGAGTCTTTGCGAAGTTCGGTGCGGGTGCTGACGGCAGAGAGAAGTTGAAAGAGTCGTTCGTTTCGGATGTTTTGCCGAAGGAAGTCGTAGGCTGAAACGGACATCAACTCCATAAATTTCGAACGGCTCACATCGTCGTATATCAGGTTGTCAAACAAGTGTTTGCTTACCTCACGAATGATGTTTGTTATGGCAATGATACCTTCTTTATCGTCAGGAAAAAGTGAGCAGAGTGTGTCAGCGAGTCTGTCGTAGCCTTGTGGGATAGGGTATTGGCGGTTGCCGATAACGATTTTGTCGGCACAGTTCTCGTCTAACTTATGCCAAGGCAGGTCAGTCAGTCCTAACGCCTTGAACATTCGGTTAAGCGGTTCGCCTTCGCCGAAACTGCCGATGTAGTGGAACCCTGCATCGAAATATGCAGAGCCGCGATGGTAGGATTGCAGATAACCACCGATATGTGTATCGTGCTCAAGCACAGTTACTTTATAGCCGTGCTTCTGCAGTAACACACCACATTCCAACCCGCCTAATCCGGCACCTATGACAACTGCACGATTCACAATTCCTAATTCCTATTTGAGGTTACTTTCATTTCTTGTAATACTGTATCCTTACTGCATATCTTTGCCGCCCACTTGACTTCTGTCTCAGTAGTTGAGATAATGTCTATAACGATTTGTATTTCAGGATAAAGGGTAGGGGATATGAGTTTTACAAAACGGCATTTGCTGAGAGTTGATATAGGTAGTTTGCGACCGACAACCTGTTCTGCACATTCTCGCATCATCTGTATGTTGCAAACGCCCGGACTTATCGGTTCGTCAGGGAAATGACCTTTATAAACCTCAGCCTCTTTAAGCAGACGAATATCAAACATCCCCGTCAGAGTCGTTATGTTTGACGAGGAAATAGTATAGTAGTTCTTTACAAGTGGCATATTTGTTATTCAATATATTTTTTAAGTTCTTGACTTATTGTGTTTAACAGAGTTTTATATGCATCTTTGCCGGCATCGCGGTAGCCCATGGTATGCAAGCCTTTTTGATGCAGCATATCTTCGTAGATAAGTTTAGAGCCGGCTGTCTTAGTCAGTTTGACATTGGCGTCTGCCATTACCACATACGAAGTGGTACTGCCATATACATTGGCTCTCTGACGATTGGTCTTTGCATCTATATCTATCAGATAATCAGCTTCGTTCTCATTGTCGGTAAACGACACTTCCATAACAGACAGTTTGCCACGCAGTTCTTCACAGAATGAGTTATAGTTCTCGTCTTCCAACAATGCTTGGCATCTGACGCACAATGTAAGTCCGTTTTTAAGATCAGCAAGAGTGCGCACATATCGCTCGTGCAGTTGGCGTGTTTCCGCAATCTGTGCTTGTTCTGCATCAGCAGCGGGGTCAGCAAGTAGCAGTATCTTTTGGGCTTCATAAACTTCATCAAACAGTTTCTCAGCCTTTTGCACTTCTTTTTTGGCTTGTGCTTTTTGTCCGTTTTTAACAAGCAGGTCTGCATTATTTAGCAATGTTTCAATCTTTGTCAGTCCGGCTATAATCTTCTTATCCATCTGTCTTACAAGCGTTTGCTTTTTTATAAACGCTATGGCTGCCACTTCTTTGCCCTGTGGGTTATGCCACGAGAGGACTTGCAAACCGCTTATCTCCATACTGACACTGAGTTTGGTATGCGACTCAAACAACTCTTTGGTGTCGGTTATGCCGTTGGCGGTGGCTTCCATAGAACGCTCACTTACAGCACTCTCAAGATAGGTTTGAATGGCACTTACAGCCTGTACTCTTGCCTCTGTTTCAACTCTTTGAATACTGACATCAACGGTTTCGCCATCTTCTTTCTCGCTTTGTATGAACCCTAAAAAATAGGCTTCTGCCGGATAGTTCATTCGGCGATACTCGCTATTGCACCATTCCGGGTAATCAACCTTGGCTTTACCTGCAAACAGCAAGAGAGGCAAAGTAAGAAAAAACGACAAAGCGAATAAAAAGTAATTTCTTGACATAAAATAAAGATTTTATAGTGCAGGCGCACAATCCCTACAAAAATACGAAAAAAAAAACGATTTTACAATGTATTTTGCAAAAAATGTTAATTTTTTAGTAAAATTAGTTTTTTTTTTGTATATTTGTTCAGTTATTCTGACTTAAAACAATATGAAGAATTTTTGGGGTATATTATTTGTGGAACTAATGTTTGCAAGTCAGGTTTTTGCCCAACATTCGGTTCAAGGCACAGTAGTTGATAAAGCCAACAACGAGCGTATGGATATGGTGTCGGTTCGCCTCGTTAAAGTGCAACAAACGGATACTGTTTTGGTAGCGGGTGCGCTGACCGATGAGAAAGGTTTTTTTATTTTGCAGAAAGTTCAAGACAACAGTTATACATTGATTTTCAATTATCTCGGATATAAGGAGAAGAGTTTGCCGATAGTTGTTGACGGCAAGGCTGTTAATGTCGGTACTGTTGCACTGACGGCTTCCGTAACGGAACTGGGTCAGGTGGAGGTGCGTGGCACGGCCGCCGAGATGACCGTCAAGGGCGATACTTTGGAATATAATGCCGGAGCGTATCAAACGCCCGAAAACGCTATGGTTGAAGATCTTTTGAGGAAAATGCCCGGTGTGGAAGTGTCGAGCGACGGCACTGTTACTATTAACGGCGAACAAGTCAAAGGTGTGAGAGTTGACGGGAAAAAGTTTTTCGGTAGTGATGTACAGACCGCTACGAAAAACATTCCTGCTGATATGATTGATAAGGTTCAAGTGATTGACCAGCAGTCGGATATGGCAAGGCTTACCGGTTTTGAGGACGATGAAACAGAGCGCATCATTAACCTTACTTTGAAAAAACAAAAGAAGAAGGGTTTGTTTGGCAATTTCACCGGCGGAGTGGGGGCTGACCTTGTAAATAAGGACAACAAGTTTATGGGGTATGACAAGTATTTTTTTCGCGACGACTTCCGCTATAATGCCAATCTGTTCTTGAACATCCTTCAGGGTGAGACGCAAAGCACCATTCTCGGTAGTGCGAACAATACCAACGAGTTACGCTCAGGGCGCGGACGGGGGAGCATATCGTCGAACTCAGGCATCACACGCTCGGAAAACTTGGGTGTGAACATATCAGCCGACCCTAATGCCAGTTTGGAATTAGGCGGTAACGCAAGTTTCACACATTCAAATAACAACACTTCAACAAACAGTGAGGAAACGACCTACACAGACTCGCTTGTTTATAAGCAAAACAGGAATAAGAACAGCGAGTCGGGCAACTACGATGTCAATCTGCGGTTTGAAGCCGAATGGGATATTGACAGTTTGAACAAACTGAATTTTCAGCCTACCATTGCTTACACCCGCTCAAACACTTTTCAGACCGAAGACTATCTGTATCTTAACGATACTACTGTAGTCAATGAAGGCAGTCAGGGGCAGACAGGGCATACCACCCAACTGCAAGGCGGACTGAAACTGACCTACAAGCATAAGTTTTTGAAACAGGGAAGGGCTTTGACAATGAGGGCAGATATGTCGGTGTCGGATAATAACACAAGAATGTTGTATCAATCGTCATCTACAACGCAAGACGCTATCGATCAGCAGACTCGGAGAAAAAACACTTCGTGGTCGTATTCGCTTCGCACTTCGTATGTCGAACCGCTGTATAAAGACCTGCATTTCCTTGAGACGATATTGGAGTTCAAAGGCTCGAACCGTTTTTCCGACAAGAAACAGTTTGATAATCTGCGCGATGGAGTGCTTGACTCAGCCTATTCAAATCATTTTACCAATCAGTTCTATTCCGAAGCATTGGAACTTAACTATATGCTCAAGCAGAAGTCATATACTCTAACTGCCGGTTTTCGGGTCAATCCCTCGCAGACGCTCTCACACTCTGTCTATACCGATGGCTATGTGTTTGATACACTGCTTACTTGCGTTAATTATGCACCCCAGATAAGTTTCAAGTATAAGTTCGGAAAGAAGAAGTTTGCCCGCATACAGTATCGCGGAACGACTTCGCAACCGTCGCTCACGCAACTTGAACCAACGAAAGACAACTCTAACGCCACTTCGCTGACAGTGGGTAATCCTGACTTGCAACCGCAGTTTGAGCACTCATTGAGGTTTATGTATTCTTCGTATAACGCTGACCGTATGTCGTCTATAACAACGGGTTTGCGCGGTACGCTGACCAAAGATGCACTCGTATATAATAATATATATGACAAGACAGGTAAGGTATATCGGCAGACAGTCAATTCGGAAGCCCTGCCGTGGTCGGTTGGTGCGGATGTGATGTTCAGTACGCCCGTTGTAAAAAACAGACTGCATCTCAACTCACGGACCTCGCTCAACTATCAAAGCCGTATTGCATACATAGCCCGTGAGCAAGATGCTGCTACCATTGATGTTGATAATCTGCTACTTGGCGATAAGTCCCGTACCGGCAACCTGCGTGCGCAAGAAGATTTGAGTCTGCGTTTTACACACGACATTGTGGAAGTGGGACTTAAAGGACAGGTTAGTTATCTTTATACACATAATAATTTGAACAAGGCTGCGTCGAATGCGGTTAATTTTACTGCAACCGCCGACCTCACATTCCACTTGCCGTATCGCTGGAACATATCAACCGATTTCGGTTATACGGGCAGATACGGCTACAACCTTCAAGGCGTGAACGAGATGTTGTGGAACTTCAGTATCGACAAGACTTTTCTTGCAGGTGCAGGTACGCTCTCACTGAAGGTGTATGATATTCTAAATCAAAGGAAAAACATAGTGGAGATAGTGGGTGAGAACTATGTCAGATACGAGAAATACAACACTTTGCCCACTTATTTCACAATCAACTTCACCTACAAAATCAACCGAATGGGCGACTTGAAAGCCAAAGGTATGGCAGGGAAGATGCAGGAGATGCAAGAAGCCGGAATAGACCCTTCAAGAGAACCTAACCGTATGCCGATGCGTAGAGATGGCGAACCGCCGATGGGACCGCCACAAGACAGATAATGCCACAAGACAGATAACGATGAGAAAACATTTTCTATACATATTGATATGTTTGTTTGTTGTGTTTTTTTCTGCTTGCACAGACAGGACACGACAAGTAACTCGTATAGAGCATACGCTTCACCGACAGATGGAAAAGGCAGAAAGGCTGTCTGACTCTGTAGCTGTGGCGCTTTTCACATCGCTTGACTCTGTCCGCCGAGTGGCTGAAACAAACAAAGACTTTCTGTTTTTTGTTTTCAACCAGTATCAATGGTCTATTGGTCAGACAGTTGGCTGTCAGGTAAAGAAATATCTTTCCGACGCGGAGAACAGTGGTATTATCAGCATTTCGACAATGCCCATTGCTTGTGCCGTTGGAAAAGTGCAGGCAACTACCGATTGCTCACCGTCATACCGATAAAATACGATTTTGCTATTCAGAACGAGCAGTTGCACAACGCTTTTATCTCGCCCTTCCACGGCAATGAGCGGTTGGAACTGACTACCGACCGCCGGAAGGAATATGAGAGTGTACTTGCGCCTGACGGGCATTTCCTCTTCTCTGTTTATAAGTCCGACAAAGAAACCAATTCGAGTCTGCCGAGGCTTGAGTCTTTCACATTTGAGAAACTCATTTACAATGTCCGCCAGCCGGTTAGCGATAAGGTGAAAGTGAGAATCTACTATGTGCTTGAGATAATGCTTTTTGTCGTTATGCTCATTTTGGGACTAGTGGCACTGTATCGTGTCAGAGGGTGGAACAACCTGTCAATCAGGGCAAAAATATCATTTATAATTATTTCTATATTCCTTGGCGTTACTGCTTCAATTTTTGCTATTACTACATATTTTGTCAGGAAACAATACGAACAACGGCAACAGCAACTCTTGCTCGACAAGAGTATGTACATACAGAAATCGCTTCAAGTGTTGTATCTGTGGGATGTAGGTTTGTCGGAGCGTAACGAGCGCGGAATGAATATCGATTTGAAAGATATGTCGCAGACCTATGAGGTTGATATTCTTGTCTATACGATGGACGGTGCGTTGGTCGGTTCGTCGGTTCCGGAACTGTTTGAGACAGGTTTGCTCTCTTCAAGAATGGCAACAGAGCCGTTTTTCTCAAATGTCGAATGGATGTTGCTAAAACAGCACACGGGCGATATGGAATACTTGTGCTCGTATGTTAAGTTCTACAATGGTCAGTTTTATCAGATTGGTTATATTGCCGTTCCGCTGTTCATCAGTGCCGACGAAGTGGATGCCGAGGTAGATGCTTATTTGGCAAGACTGTTTCCGCCGAGTCTTATAGTGCTGCTCATTATACTGCTTGTCAGTTATTTCTGGGTAAGGAACCTTACCAAACCTATCCGCCTTCTTTCGGAGCAGATGAAGCATTTCCGTATCGATGAGCCACACACCTTCCTTGCTGCTGACTCAACCGACGAGATAGGGCAACTCACCGAACGCTACAACGAGATGATTGTGCAGTTGGAGAAGGCCACTGAAAAGATGGTGGCAGCCGAACGGGAAGCCGCATGGAAAGTGATGGCGCGTCAGATTGTACACGAGATAAACAATGTGCTCACCCCGATGAAACTGACTCTGCAACAACTTGTCAGGGCCAAAAGTGTCAACGATGAGCGTTTTGAACCATATTTCGACAAGGCTACACGCACGCTCATTGAGCAGATCGATACGCTTGCACACATAGCCGGTTCGTTTTCCACTTTTGCCAAGATGCCCGATGTTGTGGTGCAGCAAGTGGATGTGGCGCAGAAACTGACATCGGTCATAACACTATTCCGCCACGAGAGCGGTGGCATACCGATAAGGTATATAGGAGTGGAGCAGGGGGTAAGTTGTCAGACCGACCCCGAACAGATTTCGCAAGTGTTCAACAACCTGCTGAAAAATGCCTTGCAAGCATTGGAAAACAAAAAAGACGGCGACATAATAATTAAACTTGAGGAAAAAGAAACGGAAGTACTTATAAGTGTTTCCGACAATGGTGCCGGTATTCCCGACGAGGTGAAAAACCGTATATTCCTGCCTAACTTCACAACCAAAGCCAAAGGTACGGGACTCGGGTTGGCAATAAGTAAAAACATTGTCGAACAGTCAGGCGGAAAGATATGGTTCGAGTCAAAACAGAATGATACAACTTTTTATGTGTTACTTAAGAAATAGATATCTATTAACCCTAAAATCATAATTACTATGTTTACACAATCAGATTTGGAGCAGTTGTCTGCTCGCGGCATCAGCCTTCAAGAGGTGGAGAGCCAACTCAACAGTTTCAAAACAGGTTTTCCCGCTCTTGATATCGTTTCGGCGGCAACCGTAGGAAAAGGCATTATGCGTATCGATAGCGAGGCAAACAAGAAGGCTTTCTTGTCGTGCTGGGATCAGTATTTGAGCGACTC
The DNA here is from genome assembly GCA_017480285.1 of Paludibacteraceae bacterium. Classification (GTDB taxonomy): domain Bacteria; phylum Bacteroidota; class Bacteroidia; order Bacteroidales; family Paludibacteraceae; genus Colicola. Next base: position 59,518 of record JAFVAX010000105.1, read on the forward strand.
TTCTCACACCATACTGAAGTTCGTTCCTGCTTCAGGTGCGGCATCGCGTATGTTCAAAGATTTGTTTGCTTTTGTTGATACGGGCGTAGAGACACCTTTTATCAAGACTTTCATTGCCGGACTGAAGAACTTCGCCTTCTATGAGGAACTTAAAAAACGCGCCGAGGGTAAGGACAATCGCGAGTTAGTGCGTATCCTGCTTGAAGATATGCAATATGGCAAACTGCCCAAGGGACTTTTGCTTTTCCACCATTATGCTTCGGAAAACCGAACACCGGCACTCGAACATTTGGTAGAAGGCGCAATGTATGCCAAGAATGCTAAAGATGAAGTAAATCTGCATTTTACTATCTCGCACGAACACCATAAACTCTTTGAGCAACATATAGCCGAGCATAAGGCAGAATATGAAAAACGCTATGGCGTGAAGTTCAATGTCAGTTTCTCCGAGCAGAAACCTTCGACCGACACTATCGCTGCCAACCCTGACGGCACGCCTTTTAGAAATGCCGATGGCTCGCTGCTCTTCCGTCCGGGCGGACACGGGGCATTGATTGAGAATCTCAACGAGCAAGACGCTGATATAGTGTTTATTAAGAATATCGACAATGTCGTTCCTGACCGCTTGAAAGAACCCACAGTGCTTTACAAACGCTTGCTTGCCGGCGTGCTTGTGCTGCGTCAAAAACAGGCTTTCGAACTACTCAAACTTGCTGAAGATATGAAAAAAGAGTCGTCGATGAAACAAAAAGCGTTTAAGATTGTAGTTGAAAACTTCTTGGAAGACGAACTTGGAATGACCCTGCCTGAGGAAACAACTTTGGACGAACTGCTTCAGAAACTGAACCGTCCGTTCCGTGTCTGCGGTATGGTGAAGAACGAAGGCGAACCCGGTGGCGGACCTTTCCTTGTAAGAAACAGAAAAGACGGATTTGTTGAGTGTCAGATACTTGAGAGTTCGCAGATTGCCGACAAATCGCTTATGCAGAAAGCCACACACTTCAACCCCGTTGACCTCGTATGCGGACTTAGAAACTACAAAGGCGAGCGTTTCCATCTGCCTGATTTTGTTGATAAGCAGACCGGTTTCATCTCGCAAAAGTCGAAAGACGGCAAAGAACTGCAAGCACTCGAACTACCCGGATTATGGAACGGAGCTATGGCAGACTGGAACACCATATTCGTTGAAGTGCCTGTCGAGACTTTCAACCCCGTCAAGACTGTGAACGACTTACTGAGAGAACAACACCAGTAAAAAAAGCTCTGCGTTTTTTACTGATTCAAAAATTCAAAGATTCAAAGATTAGATAAATACAATATCAAACAACATCAAACAAAACATATAATATATAATGAATAGAAAAGAAATTCCCGTTCTGCTGCTGACCGGTTATCTCGGCAGTGGCAAAACAACTTTGCTCAATCGTATTTTGACAAATGAAAAAGGTATTCGTTTCGCCGTCATAGTCAACGACATAGGCGAGGTGAACATCGACGCGAGCCTTATCCAGAAAGGCGGTATCGTAACCGAACAAGACGACAGTCTCGTAGCACTGCAAAACGGTTGTATCTGTTGTACGCTGAAGATGGACCTTGTTAAACAACTCACCGACCTTGCCGAGACCGGTCAATTCGATTACATCGTTATTGAGGCAAGCGGTATATGCGAGCCGGCACCTATTGCGCAAACGATATGTGCCATTCCGCAACTCGCCGGAAACATAAAAGACGATGCGTGTCTGCCTGCCTTGGACTGTATTGCAACTGTGGTTGATGCGCTCCGACTGAAAGACGAGTTCAAATCAGGGCAGTCGCTCATGCGTCCGAATTTGGAAGAAGACGACATTGAAAACCTTGTTATTCAACAGATTGAGTTTTGCAATATCATTCTACTGAACAAGGCTTCGGAGGTTGAAAAAACCGACCTTGGGCGTATAAAAGAGATTATTCGTGCCATTCAACCCAAAGCAGAGATTATTGAGTGCGACTACTGCGATGTACCGCTTGAGAAACTTGTGGGTACAGGTATGTTCGATTTCGACGAAGTGGCAGGTTCGGCAGCATGGATAAAAGCCGTTGAAGAAGGTCATATTGACGACGATGACGACGATGAC
>JAFVAX010000106.1 GCA_017480285.1 Paludibacteraceae bacterium
TTCTCCGTTATACTGCGAATGTCGCCAGTCTTGGCTTCAACTTGCTCCGTATATTGTGTTTTTGTTGTATCAAAGTGTCCTATCCCTTCGGTATGGGTATAGTATCCGTATAGTGGGTGTACAAAAATAAAAGAGCGCGAATGTTATCCACGCTCATTCTCCTTTTCTCAGGTTCTAGCAAAACCTTTAGCCAAGAACAAGCAATAACGTCCACGCCCGATATGTTAACCCTCCCACCCTGTGACGGGCGAAGACGAGGTAATACATACCCACGAGAACGTTTATTGCACTATCTTGCTTTGGGGCTTCAAATTTGCTAGATTCGAGAAAAGCCAAAACAAGCGTCAATAAACGCCAAATTTATGTTACCGCTTTTTCAGACTGCCGGTATCAGTCCTTCAGTTTTACATCGTGAAGGGATGGCTGCTGTATTTACGCTGTCGGTGGCAGCGGTCCCGTTTAACGTCCGGGAGAGGACGGTAGGTTTGTAGGTTACATCCTTGTTAATAGATCGTTTGTGGTTTCTTCCAATTTGGCAAAAGCGCACCATTTTTTGCCAAGGTCTTTGATAGATGCACCTATAAGATAAACGGTGTCATCTATACACAAGAAACGGTCATGGGCTTTACGAAACACTTGAACATCTATAACAGGATATTGAAGATTATGTCGGTCAATATCTGCCTGTAAATGAGCATCAATGTTTTTTGTATAAATGGTTGCTGATACTCCAATCTCTCGTTTGTCAAGCAAATTCAGCACTGAGTAATCTATGTAGTTATCAAAGAGAATGATACGAACTTTTGCATCTTTGATAAGGTTTGCAATCAAAGTATAAGCATCAAAGAATTGACCATCAAACAAAATGCCTTTTTCTATCTCGTTTTTCCTGTCATCTAAACGCTTGAATACCTCCTCAAATTTGTGGTCACTATCCTCAAATTTCCTATCAATATCATATAGATATGTGTTGAGTGCCAACTGATTACGTTCCATTATCTCCATACGTTGAAACATTTGCGCGTTTGCACCGATGAAATGGCGCATTGCTGTGAAGGTACGCATTATAAGAATGTTTGTTTCAATGGCTTGTGGGGAACGCAATACGCCACTTAACATCGCAATGCCATTTTCAGTAAAAGCGTAAGGGCGTTTTCTTGCACCCATCTTTATAGAATTGGATGTCGCATTTTGCGATGTCCGATTATCGTTATCTAAAATGGATGTCGCATTTTGCGATTTCCATTTTTCAAACTCCTCTTTCGATAGTTGAAACATAAAATCTGATGGAAAACGTTCAGCGTTGCGTTGTACTTGCTCGTTCAAACGCCTTGTTTCAACACCATATAACCTTGCCAAATCACGATCAAGCATTACCTGTTGTCCCCTTATTTCAAGAATTAGATTCTCAATGCGTTCGATTGGTTGTGCTTTTCCCGATTCAAACTTTATTATTTCATCATTTTTTGCCATAATCTTTTCATTGTCGCAAATTGTTAAATCTGCCGCCAAATTACTCATTTTTCATGCAGATAAATTTGCTATATTCCGTTAAGCCCCAACAAGCGCCTTTTTTATTATGTTACCGCTTTTTCAGACTGCCGGTATCAGTCCTCCTTTTTACATCGTGAGGGATGCTTGCTGTTTTACAGCTGCAAGGGGATGAACTTTTATTAACAAGTCATTTGCTTTCATTTAGCCTCAACGTGCTGTTTTCTATCTCGCGCTTCAGTTCTTCTTCGGATGGCATATAAGGGAGATATTTGGAAGCAAACATCTGTTGGGAGTCATTGAGTACGGAGTATTTGACTATCGTTTCATCTTTATCGGCACAGACTCCTGTATATTATCTATGACAGCATCTTCCAAAGGTTTTTCACGATGCTGCGGAAAAGGCGGAAGGCCGACAAACTCCAAAACGTATGGGTCTTTTACAAACTGCCTGATGTCCATCGTTTTCTCTTTTGCAGGTGCTTGCACGGCAGACTCTCCAGAAGAAAGCATTCGCTGATAGTAAAACGATTGTATATTTCGTTCCAATTGGCGGACACTCCATTGCTGTTCAATCGTTTCACGCAGATACCACTCCCGCGCAGCCGGATCTTCTACGCGCATAATCAGTCGGTTATGACTCCATGGCAAATTGATACACAGCGTGTAGCAAATCTTCTCGTCAGGATAAGTGCGATAGAACTGCCGCATATTGCGCAGGTTGGCATAAGAAAAACCGTTTCCGAATTCCGTCTCAAGTTTCTTGGAAAGATTCTGTAATAGTTGTTCTCCATATTTGGCCTTATCCGCACCACCTTGTTCTTCTTCTACAATTCTGCGACCTATCAGCCAATAGGCAGCCACCATATCAGAATTTACCACTTTTGCGGCATGCAGACGGGCACGAGCAAGAATGGCACGGATATCGCCAAGTAAATCACCTGTTTTTGATGTGGCATTTTGTGGAGTTGTAATATCTTTCATTTGTATAAGCATCTATGCAGTCGAAGACAAAGCGTCAATTATTATGTTACCGCTTTTTCAGACTGCCGGTATCAGTCCTTCTGTTTTACATCGTGAGTGGATGGCTGCTGTTTTACGCTGTCGGTGGCAGCGGGGATATTTATATGGTTTGATACAAAGACACCGGTCCTTCGTGCCAGCGTTTGGTACTTTCCTGTTCCAATTGTTTATACATCGCAGAGGAATACACGCGGCGGATAGCTTCAATCGTACTGATATGCTCGTCCTCAGCCAACATGTCTGCCACCCAACTGACTTTGAACGGCAGAAGCAGATACAGATTTTGCTGTGTTATCTCGCTCATGGCAGAATCTCCTTTGCTTTTACAAATGTCAAGGCTTTGAGTGCCTGTTCGGTATGGAACAGATACTGATCCACTAAATCGTAGGTACGCAGTTCTACAAGCAAATTCTCCTTACTCATCACGCCCCCTTCGTACAACGTAAAGCACGCATAAACACGGTCGTTGGCTACCGGACCATATACCACATCGTAGTTATGAGTAAAGGTGCGGTTCAAACGGTTGTTCATAACGAACTCCAACCACTCGTCTGTCGGTGAATCAAAAAGGGCACAATGGAACTGTTTCACAGCCTCTAAGTCCAATTCGTACTCATTGACATAGCCTTTTCCGGCACCGCTGTCCCTCATGCGTTTGCGCACCCATTCTTCCGCCTGTTTAGCGGAAGTGGTGGCATAGAAGCCTGTTCCGTAATCCAATGTGCGGGTGGCTTGGCGTATCTCCGGCATCGGGACGCGTTCTAAACTGCCGTGATAGACTCTCATTGCTTTCTTTTATTGATAAATTCGTCAATATCTTCCATAATCCACTGCGCACTTTGCGTGTGCAACGGCTCGTAACCTGCTTCTAAATATTCCAAGACACCGTATTGGTCAAGGATGCGCATGGATTGCTCCCCCGTCAAGTGGTGACGTTGCTTATATTGCTCAATGCAAAAAGCAAGGAATAGGGATATTTCGTTACTTCGCGTGGACATGTTTTTACATTGTGTATTCTGGCGCAAAGGTACAGCAGATTGGGCTAATATCCAAATCAATAGTGCTTTTTGTGGTGAAATTCCGGTGGATTTTTGTATTGTCGCCGTGCTGACGCTCGGCGCAGGGGATGAAGATGATAGAGATTGACGGGGGGATGGGGATTAATATGGTCGAAATGGCATTTCGACTGTTATAAGAACGGCTGCGGCTGGCAGAGAGATGTCGGATAATATCCGACACAATAGACAAAACGAGGGTCGGTAAGACAAACGATGTCGGGATAATATCCCGACAGATATATGGACACGCAGGTTGTAGCGGGTGTTGTTGGGGAGAAAGTAGGAAGCGCCTTCAAAGAGAACAAGACCTTTACAATGAACTGTCAAGACTGCGAGATGAAATCTGCTATATGATTATACCGTATGACATGAATTTCGCCTACTGTATTTTCAAAATCGCCTCCATAGACTACTGCACGGCGGGCAATAGGTGTACTTGTCCATTCCGGAAGGCGTTTAAGGGACTTGGCAAAATCAGGGTGGTAGGTCATCGAAGATTTAACCTCTATGGCTGTCAGTCTTCCTTCTTCTTTTATGAGCAAATCCACCTCCTGACCATTACTGTCGCGATAGAAAAACACATTGCCTTCTCTGCCTTTGTTGAGACGATACTTGATACACTCCATAACAATCAAGTTCTCGAATATGGCTCCGCGCATCTTATCAAATGCCAACTGTTTGGGCGACTCAATGTCAAGCAGATAGCAAGCCAATCCCGGATCGTTGAAATAGATTTTAGGGGTCTTGACTACGCGCTTGGTTATGTTTTCGTAATAGGGTGGTAGTAGTGTAATCAAGTAGGAGGCTTGCAGTACAGACAGCCAATGGGCGATGGTTTTGCTGTCAACCCCCACTTCTACACCAACTTCGGAAGCATTGAATAAAGAGCCGATGCGGGCAGCACATAGTTTCATAAATTTCATAAACTGCATCTGGTCTTTGATTCGCAATAAGTCGCGTACATCTTTCTCCAAGTAAGTCTTTACATAGGCAGGATAAAACAATCGCGCGATATTCTTTCTTGCACAGACAGCGGGATAGAGACCATCGTATAGTAGCAAATCCGTGCTTTTATTCTCTATTTCTGCAACCGTTTCCGACATGGACATCGGCATTAGTTCATACACACCTGCGCGACCGGGAAGTGACTCGGTCAAACTTTGCAGCAACTCCAGATTACTGCTGCCTGTTAGGATGAATCGATGTTCGGGATGATTATCTACTATTCCTTGTATGTAGTCCAACAATACGGGCACTTTCTGCACCTCGTCAATCAACATCCCGTCCTGATGCTGATTGAGGAACGCTACCGGGTCTTGTTCAGCAAAAGCACGAATATGCAGGTCTTTCATGCTGTAATTCGGCAAATGAGGAAACAAATGTTTCAACATAGTTGATTTGCCTGACTGACGCAGTCCGGTGACAGAGATGACGGAGAAATACTGCACTGCCTCTTGAATAACTTTCTCCAAATGTCTGGTAATGTATATGTTTTGTGCCATACTATTGTTTAATGTTTTATGTAAATTCGGAATTACGCTGCAAAATTACATATTTTTTTGGATGTACACAACTTTCTTTATCTCTTTTTTGCATTTGGCAAGTCAGACACCAACGAAAACGGACATCGATTGATGTCCGTTTTCGTTGGTGCCATCTAATATCAGTTCGTAAATGATATTAGAATTACTCGTTTCGCTTTGTTTATGCTAATTCTCTACCGTTGTTATTTCACTTCCATCCCTTGCAGGTTGTAGCGGGTGCCATTGGGGAGGAAGATGTAGCGTCGGAAATAATCACATAATTAATAGGAATGAAAGAGATTACTTATCGTTGTAATGACCTACCATTTGCAAGATATTAACCTCTACAATCTCTTCAAAAATAGAATAAACAACTCTATCTTTACCTGTTAACCGGCGGGAATATGTATTGGTTCTATATTTAAGCCGCTCAGGGTTTCCTATTCCGGTCAACGGGTGTTCGGTTAATTCCTCTAAAATAAGTCGTAATTTTTTAATACGTGCTTGGTCGCCTGACTTTTTAATTTTCTCCAAATCCGCCAATGCCCGAGGCGAGAATTGCAAAGTGTATTTCATACGAATAGTGCGTCTAATTCCTGTTTGCTGCTAACTTTTACTCCTTTACCATCGGCGATGTCTCTTTCTGCGGCATCTAAATCATGGTAAAATTCACGACTTTCATAGTAATTATTATGGACGCGAACAGAACCCACGCCGCGAATGCGAGTTAACAATCGACGAATATCATTCACAATAGAGCGATCTTCTATATCAATTACCATTTGAGTAGATGGGGACATTGTGTGAGTCGTAACCATAATTATTTTTCCTTTATCTTCAATTTCACGCCGCAAAGGTACTCAAAAAAAATGACTTACAAAATTTGTAAGTCATTTTTGCTGAATAACGCGATTACTTCACTTCCATTCCTTGCAGGTTGTAGCGGGTGTTGTCGGGGAGGAGGATATAGAGTTGTCCGTTTTCAAATACCTTGGTAGCACGTGGAGCGCGGTCGGGGTCCATTTCTTCAAGTGCATCGGGTATGCGTTCGAATTAGGCGGTGGAGGTCATAGGTTTTTCGTGATTACTTAGTTTATTTAACTTGCTGTTTTCGACGTTTAAGTTCTGCCTTGTAATTCCCTGATACTACATACGCATTGATAAAATCTGCCGGTGAAGAAAAATAGGAACCGTTCTTTGAGTATTCTTTTGCTGTTGCTTCGTTGTACACAGATGCGACACTATAACCATCACCGAATACAATTCTTTCACATAAATTCTCATACAATTCTTGATTTTCTTTCATCTTGGCATTAGAAAGTGCTACAATAACATTATCCTGACTATTCAAAATTTTATTCTTTATAAAATAAGACGAATAAGACCTAAAACTTCCGTTCGTAGGATCAACACGTATAGCCCCCTTTTTTGTCCCAATTTCAAAAATTTCTCTTACTGTTTCCAATTTCTCAACACATTCATCGTAGAAGATGTGGATTGCCTTTACGAACTCATCGTAATCCTTTTTTGTTGGATTAATCTTATTAGTACTTATTATACCACGCCTTCCAAATTCTCTAATTGCGTCATCATATCTAAGTCCTATTCCGTGGATATTACGAAAATTCTTACACACATAATCCTTATAACTATTACGGCATATTATAGTACTTTGGTGTTCTATTGAAAATCCACTATACTTTGCCACATCACTCAAACTATTAAAATTCTGCAAGATGCGTTGATTGTATATTTCGATAGAATCTTGTAGTTTCTTCTTATAATCATAAAATGTTTCGAATGATGCGATGCGTTCTGTTCCGGATAGATATGGGTTGTTTATACTCAATTCGTCAAACCGTATGACCAGAGGTTCGATGCCTTCAGTTATGGCATTACAATATAGGGTGACTCTTTTACCATCTTCTTGTTCAATCTGAAAATATAATTTGATAGGAAACAAAAAATTTTTATATACACCCTCGGTTATAATCTCGGGATAAGCATAAACGAATGGCTTATATTTAGAAGCGAGTTCTTTTGCTAATTTCGGATTGGCGGGAATAATATAATCTACGTAGCATAACTCGTTTCCTTCTTTATCCGAATACCACAACTTCATGGGCTGTATTTCTTTATCTGCATCATACGTCCCAAACTTATATTTCAACTTATTTTTCCAGTTTAATTCTATTGCATTTTGACAAATAGAGTCAAAAGCCCATTCTGATTGGGTTCTCAATCGTTCTTCATAATGTGTACTCTTTTCGTATTCCTTTTTTGGGCTCCATATCATAAAATCCTTTTTTACCTGTTTTTCGATGTCATTTGTAAGGGATTTTTTCAAAAATTTATCTCTTTCGTGAGCAAGGTCTGCGGCTGATATAGATTTATCTAATTCCGACAATTGCTCGCTATACCATTCACAGATAGAGACATATTTCCCCGTGTAATACCTTTCTTTATAATTATCACCGGGCATAAACCATGTTACACCGCATATTGATGATATGACATTCTCTACGGTTTCTATTCTTTCCCAAATCGACTGAGACTCCGATAACCCGTTATCTTTCAGTGCCATCATAAGTGCTGCTTTCTGCCCAAGTGCTTCTCCTTGATCGCCATATTGGTCGTATATCGTGGCTATCTTTATCAATGCCTCGAAAGCGATTTTTCCTCTTTGTTTCTCATATTCTGTCAATGTTGTGTCCGATTGTGCATGGCAAATACAGGGAGCAACAAGTATCACGCTAATAAGCAGATAATATATAAAAATGTTTTTCATAGGATTGGTGTCGAAATTGTTATTATTTAGATTTATTGTACACTTTCCGTCTTGTTCCAGATAGCACATTTCTGTATAGTCCCTACTATGGTTTCGCTCTCTCGCTCACCTGATTTATAAATTGGTAAAGTTTTTTGCTCAGCACATCGGCTCAAGAATGTGCCTATTTGCGCATCAATAACGGTAAAATCTCCGTGATACTGTCTTAACATTTCAAGAAAAGGAAAAGGTGTCGTTAAGACTCCTAAACGGATAAAATCGTGGGAATCGAATTGTTCGGGTAATACTTCGAGAATCGACTTACTTTCTGCTATTGTAAACATAGTGCTACATTTTAATTCCTGCTCTTACGCCTTCGCAGGGCTTGGCTTATAATTTATGGTTAAAATCTGAAATACAAGGCGCAAAATTAAAAGCGTGAATGTTATCCACGCTTATTCTCCATTTTTTAGGCTCTGGTAAACCTGTTTCCCAAGAATAAACAATAACGTTCACGCCCGATATGTCTGACCCTCCCGCCCTGTGAGGGGCGCGAACGGATATTAACATACCCACGAGAACGCTTATTGCACAATCTTGTCTTGGGGGGAAGAAATTTACCAGATTTCAAAAAATGCCAAAACAAGCGTCAATAAACGCCTTTTTTATTATGTCCTTGCTGTTTAATGTCGGCAAGCGACATACCGCTTTTTCAGACTGCCGGTATCAGTCCTTCAGTTTTACATCGTGAGGGATGATATGGTATATATGATTAAGATGCAATTTCTAACCGTTTAACAAAATTCTCTAAAGAAATTATATTTACTTTCGGCCACAGTATATCATTTAACGGATTGAAATGTTTATCATTGGTTACAATATATTCTGCATCAGCGGCAATAGCACAATCTACAAATTTATTATCATCCTCATCAGCAGGTAATAATTCAAAATGTACGTATGTATTTTGCATTATAGTTGTTGTCAAATTGGTAATGGCATCAACTACATTACGGGCTATATCGGGCGTACATTTTTGTGCAAGTATTTCCTCGTACTCCTCCAAAATATCTGTATTAACACACAAACATACCTTTCCTTCCAAAAGATCGCTCCATAATTTATGATATGGGCTTTTGGTCGGCAGTGCTTGCAAGAGGCAATTGGTATCAAGAACGATGTATTGCATACCGATAAGGTGTTCTCATTCGTTCTTTTCCCCAATTCTCAATGACCTGTTCATTGATAGTGCCATTATCCCATAGAGCATCTATTTGCTTCTGTGCCTTGCCCGCAAAATATCGGGCAAGCATATTACGAAAGTCTGCATATTCCGACTCCGTATTGATACCTCTGACTAAATTTAGCACATCCAGTTGTGCCATTTGCGTGTAACTCATATATATGTATTAGATTTCGTGTTTACGTAACCAAAACAAGCGTCAATAAACGCGATTCTTTATGTCACCGCTTTTTTACACTGTCGGTGCCAGTCCTTCAGTTTTACATCGTGAAGGGATGGCTGCTGTTTTTTTTACGCTGTCGGTGGCAGCGGTCCCGTTTAACGTCTGGGAGAAGACGGTATGGCTATTATGCTTTCAATATATGTTTGTTCTCTACATTCTCTAATACAGTCATTTGTTGAATTGCTATTTGGTTGAGTTTCTGAAGACGCTCTATTTGCGGTAGCCCTTCATTGATAAAAACTGCATTAAGATTCTCCATATTACTCAGACAAATTAGTTGGTTGATTGTAGCATAGTCGCGGATATTCCCTTTATCCTCGGTGTGTGCATCGCGCCATTCTTTGGCGGTCATTCCGAACAAAGCCACATTGAGAACATCGGCTTCATTGGCATAGATAAGCGAACGGTGATATGGGTCAATCTCTTGCGGTACAAGGTGCTCCTTGATAGCATCCGTATGGATATGATAGTTGATCTTCGCCAACTCGCGCTTTGCCGACCAACCAAGAGCTTTCTGCTCCTCCTCTTTGAGACGTTGGAATTCCTTGATTAAATAGAGTTCAAACTCAACAGACACCCAACTGGCAAATTTGAAAGCTATATCCCGTTGTGCATACGTGCCGCCGTAACGCCCTGCTTTGGCAATCAGACCTATTGCACGTGTTGCATCAATCCATCTACCGGGCGACAAAGTAAAAGCATTCAAACCGGCCTGACTTCTAAACCCCTCGAATTCGAGGGGGTTGAAATTCGGGTTATTAAGTGCTTCCCAGATTCCAAGATACTCAATGGTATTGCGGTTGCGCATCCAGTTACCTACCACAGCATTCGGATCGTCTGAATTCTTCTGACGGGCAATGTCCGTAATACAGATATAGTCCCATCCATTATGCGAAAAGGAACGGATAGTAGTATCTTTTACGATTATTATGTTTTTCGCTGCCATTATACGTATATATTCACTTTTTTGCTGCGTTTCTTGCCTCTCTTGATTATATACACAAGCCGATGATTCCCTGTAACATCAGGAGGAAAGGCCGCAAGAATAAAATTCAAGATAAAGCAAATTTACCCTTATGTTAAGGGTATTACATAACTACGCTGCAAAGGTACGACGGATTGAGATAATATGCAAATCAATAGTGGTTTTTGTGGTGATTTCATTGTTTATCGCAGGGCGGTCGATTGGCACAAGGGGCGGTCGAAATGACATTTCGACGGTTATATTAACGGATGCGGATGCGGCAGAGAGATGTCGGATAGTATCCGACACAATAGACAAAACGAGGATAGGTTAGATAAATGATGTCTATCCGTTTTGCGCTTTGAGGGTTTGGATGGTGAGGGCGCGGATGAAGGTATTAAGAGTATGGTACTGCTTGCGTTTGCGGGTGGCAGGGTCGATAGGTGCCTGCGGGGAGGGACGGGTATCTTGTTGCGTAAAGAAGAGTGCGCCAAGCTGACGCTTGGCGCACTTGACAAAGAGACGAGAACTTATTCCTACCGCTTAGAGGTGCAGGGATTGTCTGACGAGGGT